>CAYVYG010000074.1:0-11016 GCA_964454385.1 uncultured Microthrixaceae bacterium | reverse complement strand
GGACCGCTGCGAGGCTCTCGTCGGCGGTCGACTCCACGCGCTGGTCGTACCAGTCGACGGCCTCGAGCTCCTCCATGATCGAGATGATGGCCCGGTGCCGGTCCACGGCTTCGCTGCTGAGCAGCGACATCGGTTCGTGGTATCCCTCACTTGCCATGGGTGATCCTCTCGTCGCACCGAGTAGTACGGGTGTGGTTCTGCTCGTGGTCCAACTTACAGGTCGCGGGGACGCTGTGGGGTCGGGGGTTGCGGGGACCCGTGCTCACAGGGGCAGCGCCGCTTTGAGCATCGCCGCGAACCCGCCTCCGTCGATGTAGCGCGTGTGCTCGACGCGCGACGAGAACCTCCAGGTGTCGCCGATCCGCACGTAGGTGTCGTGGTACACCGCGCCGACGTCGAGGATCTCCGCGGCACCCTCGTGGGTGACGCCGTTGCGGTTGAACACGTGCACGCGCCCGGTCGCCCGGCCGTCATCGACGAAAGTGATCTCGTGTGAGGACATCGAGTGCATGCACCATTCGAAGGCCGCGAACGCCTCGGGGAACCAGGCCGCCAACTCCGCGGGGGTGCCGGCGATCCCACCGGCCGAGGTGTAGTCGATGTGGGCGTCCGCGGTGAACAGAGATTCCCAGCGTGCCCAGTCACGGTCGTCCACCGCGTGTCCGTAGGCGACCGCCAGGTCCCTGATGGCGGTCATGTCGGCCAGTCGCCCGGGATCCGGGACCAGTCCGTCGGTGGGCGCCGGGCGACCCGTATCCGTCGCGGCTCCCGCGGGGGAGTGACCTCGTTCGGGGGAATCAGATCCTGGGGGATCGCGGTCGCTCATGGAGCGCAGACTACGTGGTCATCGCCGGATCGGTCAGCGGACCCTCGTCCCCGTCGAGGTCATCACCGGACCTGCGCGGAGGAAACGGGTCACCGTCGGTGAGCTTTGCGATGACATAGCGGCCGTACTCCTTGCCGGTCGCGATCACCGGTACGACCAACAGGGCGCCGATGAGGCCGCCCACCTGCACGCCGACCAACAGCCCGACGATCACGGTCGCGGGTGAGAGCCGCACCGCCCGGCCGGTGATCAGCGGAGCCATCAGGTTCGCCTGCAGCTGCACCACCACCAGGTACAGCACCACCACGAGCGCAGCGAAGGCGAGGTTCGACCAGTCCAACTTGGTCGAGCCGAGGGCGAGCGCCGCGAGCACCGCGGGGATCGCGGCGAGGATCGGACCGAACGTGGGGATCATGTTCAGCACCGCGAGCGTCACCGCGAACACGAACGCGCCGGGCAGACCGATGATGATCAGCACGATCCACATCAACAGGCCGACCACCAGGCTGTTGACGAGCTGCCCGTAGAGGTAGCCACGCCAGATGGCCATGGTCCGGCTGCCCAGCCTGTCGATGTCGCTGCGGTGTTCGGCGGGGATGGTGCGTCGCAGCGCGGTGCGGAACTTCGAGCTGTCGACGTTCAGGTAGATCGCTACCAGCACGGTGATGATCCCTGACATGAACCCCGCCAACAACGTCGAACCGATGGTGCTGACCGACGACGTGATCCCTCCGAAGAGGGACTGGGCCTGATCGGAGCTGAGCGAGAGCCGCTTCTCACCGTTGTCACCGTCACCGGAGTCGACCCGGTCCGAACCTGAGTCGCCGGAACCACCTGAGCCGGAGCGGTCCTCTTCTGCGCTGCCTTTGTCAGAGCTGTCCGTGGAGTCGTCGCCGTCGTCCTTGCGCAGGTCCTCGAGCCACGGGTCGACGGTGTCGCTCAGATCGACGGTGTAACCGACGATCGTGAACTCGCGCACCGATTCGAGGGTGTCGATCGCGGTCGATCGCAGGGACTCCTCGGCTTCGGCCACGTCGATCTCCGACACCGCGCCGATCACACCGTTGACCATCAGGAACCCGAGCAGCAGCACCCCGATGAAGACCGCTACGTAGCTCGTCAGCAGCGCCAGCGCTCGTGGGAACCTCAGCTTCACATGCAGGAACCTGATCATCGGTGCGACGAGGAATGCGATCAACGCTGCCAGAGCAGCCAGCGCCAAGACGTTCCGGCTCAGGTAGAGAACACCCAGTGAAGCGATCGCCAGGGCGACGGCCATCATGCGCTTCGTGGGGGCACTCCATGTTGGCGAGCGCGGCGTGGTGTCGCGGCGTTCGCCCGCATCGGGCCGAGCGTCGCCTGTGCGGTGGTCGCCGCTGCTGTCTCTGTGGTCGCCGCTGTCTCTGTGGTCGCCGCTGTCCCTGTGGGCGGGAGGGTCCTCGACTGGCTCCTGGTCGTCTTCGGGCATGCAGGTCACCTCGGGTCGGCGGCACGAGCGGCGCGCGGTCCCTACAAAGGTGCACCCTGGGGCGGCCTGCGTGGTGGACCATCTGTAGGTGACGCACCTGGTCGTCACCCGGGTCCTCGGATCAGCCGAAGTCCGGCTCTCCCCGGTCGGTGCGCTTGAGCTCGATGACGCCATCGGTGAGCGCAAGTCCCGACACCGCATCGAAGAGCGCCACTGCTTCGCTGCCGCGCGGGATCCGGTTGAGCACCGGACCGAAGTAGCTGGTCGGAACCGGATCGTCGGGGTCGTAGGTGATCACCGGGGTGCCGACGTCGCCACCGGTGCGGTCCATGGCCTCCTGGGTCTCCGCTCTGACCAGCTCGTCGAAAGAGCTGTCACCCGCCCGCTCCAGGAGATCACCGGGCAGGCCGGCTTCCGAGAGGGCCTCGGCGAACACCTCCAGGTGCGCTCCGTCGACGGCATCGGCTCCGAAGAGCTCCGAGGACCGACCAGCGGTGTGCAGGCGCTCACCCAGTGCGGTGTATAGGTCTCCCAGTTGGTCGTTGGTGTGGTCCTTGGTGACCGCCGCGAGCACCCTCATGTTCTCGGTGCCGATCCGGGGCACCCGGTCGTAGGGAGGGGTTTGCTCGGTTCCCTCGTTCAGCACCGCGAGGCTGATGAGGCGCCAGTCGATGGCAAGCGGTCGGTGCCGGGCGGCCTCGATCACGAACCGGCTCGTGATCCATGCCCACGGGCAGAGTGGATCGAAGAAGAACTGGATCCGGTCGGTGCGCGGCAGTTCCGTGTGCGGCTGTCTGGTCGACTCGGTGTTGCTCATCTGGTCGGTGTTGCTCATCTGGTCGGTGTTGCTCATCTGGTCGGTGTTGCTCATGTGGTTGCAAAGCTCATGTGGATGCCGAGGAAGGTTCCCGCGAGGGGCGTTCCCTGAGCGTGGAGGTGAGAAACGTCGCTCAACTGCGTGGGTTCTCGCCCAGGTTGTCGTTGAAACCCCGGTACATCTCGTAGATCTCCTTGCACTGCTGGCAAACCGGCAGACGTTTTGGGTCGCGGCTCGGTACCCACACATGTCCGCACAGCGCCTCCACGGGTGTGCCCTCGACCCGAGCGGCGAGCACCTTGGCGGCGGCGTCCTCGCCGGGCAGGGTCTTCACGATGTGGGCGACCGGACCCTGTTCGGTCTCGGTGCGCTCGTCGGTGAGCGTCGTGGTGGCCGGTCCGCTCAGCATCGGTTCGGGTTCCACGGTCATGGCCTTGTCCTCACTGTCATGTGGCTGGCTGTGCGTCGCTGCCCACCAACCCATCATCGCATCCGGGTCACCGGCGACGGCACCGGGTCACCGGCGACGGCACTGCAGCCGAACCGCGGATCCGTCGCTGTCGGTGGCGGTCACCTCCAGGCCGCTCCGGTCGAGTGCATCCCGGAGCACCGCCTCGACGAGTCCTGGCTCGGCTCTCGATCCGCCCACGGTCAGCTCTGCGGGAACCACGAACTCGGCGGTAGCGGAGCTGTCGAGCGTCGCGGCTACGCGGTTCACCTCTGCCACGAGCGACTCGAGGGTCTGAGCGTCACCGGGGTCGCCACCGAGGGTGGATGATCCAGGTGAGGACCGGGAGCGCAGCGACGAGAGGTCCGACGCCTCTTGGTACGACGCACTGCGCTGACGTTCGCGCATCCGGCGAACCCGTCGGCCCTGCCAGAGCGCGACCGGAGCCATCAGGACCAGCGCGATCACGAACGAACGAAGTAGAACCCCCGAGCTGTCGTTCGCCGCGAAACCTGCTGCGGTGATGGCGATCAACAAGAACGCGTTCACCGGTGCAACCGTATGTCGAGCGACGCGCCCGGTGAGCGATCCCATAGTGGATTGGATGAAGTGGATCCGATGTAGGTTCGGGGCATGGAACACGACTTCGCTAGTGGCGATCGATTGCGCACCGTGGACGAACCCGGCCCGCGTGATGACCCCGGACGGCCGGCGGTGGACGTCGCGTCGCTCGAAGGCGACATCGCTGCGGTGGGTTCGGCGCTGGAGTCGATCGACCGCATCATGTCCGCGGTCGGTTCCGGTGAGGAATCGGTGGGATCGGCGGCAGCGGAGATAGCGGCGGTCGTTTCGGCTGAGCGCTTCGGATCGATCGGTGAGGAGGTCGACGAAACCGGCGGCGCCGACAGTCCCGCTGGTCGATGATCCAGTGGTCGATGATCCAGTGATCGATGACCAGGGGATGGATGGCCGGGATCGGTCCGGTCGCGCGGAGCCTCCCACGCAGATCCTCGTGGTTCGTCACGGCCAGTCCGAATGGAACGCCCTGGGTCTGTGGCAGGGCCAGGAAGACCCGCCGTTGTCGGACCTCGGCCGTTCGCAGGCTCTCGAAGCCGCTTCGTCTGTCGGTTCGGTGGATGCGATCTTCTCCTCTCCGCTGCAGCGGGCATCGCAGACCGCCGCCATCATCTCCGAGTGCCTCGGGGTGGGACCGGTGATCGAACTGCAAGGCCTGATGGAGCGACACGCCGGCGAATGGCAGGGATGCACCCGCGAGCAGATCGAACACCGCTGGCCGGGTTACCTCGCCTCCGGTAAGAGGCCGCCCTCGTGGGAGGACGACGCGCTGGTGGAACGTCGAGCGCTGGGTTCGCTCGGCTCGATCGCCGCATCGCTGCCGGGTGCCAACGTGCTGGCGGTCGCCCACGCGGGAATCATCTACGCGATCGAAAGGGCGCTCGACTCCCGGTTCGAGCGGATCGCCAACCTCGCAGGGCGCCGCGTCGTCCACGACGCCGATGGGCCGGCGCTCGGCGAGCGCGTGCACCTGATCCTCCACGAGACCGTGCCCGACCAGATCTGAGATCACCCGGCCGACCTCGCGGTGGTTCGCGTTGTTTGGTGCCGGTCCGCCGCGCTCACGGTACCGTTGGGCATGCCTGTCGTGCTGCTGTTCGCTCAGGCCCGGGAAGCCGTGGGGAGCTCCAGGGTCACCTCCGACGCGACGACCGTCGACGGCGTGATTGAGGACCTCACGCGCCGGTTCGGGTCCCCTTTCAGCGAGGTGCTCACCACCAGTCGGATCTGGTGCAACGGGGAACCCGTCGACCCGGAGGCGCAGGTTGGGCCCTCCGATGAGCTGGCAGTGCTCCCGCCTGTGTCCGGGGGCTGAATGGTGGAGGCTGAACGCGTCGTCAGGCGACCGAGATCGTCGGGCCCACCGACCAGGTCCACCCGGCGAGGTTCCACAGGGAACCGTCGCGCGGGGTCCGGGCCCGGGAACCGGGGTCGTTCCCCCCGGCGCAAGAGATCCGGGAACGGCGACGACAGCGACACCAGCAGCGCCCCGGTCACCCGCGCTACCGGGGCCCGTGGTAGTGACGCCAGAGCCGACAGGCGCGACCAGCGGGCACGCGCTGGTGGAGTCACCGCATATCTGGTGCGCCCGTCGACCAGCGGACCGAAGGTGCGCCTCGGGATCCTGTGGTTCATCGTGGCGGTCGGGTCGGTGGTCGCAGGGCGTTGGGCACTTCTGGTGGTCTGGGGATCGGTGGCCGCGGTGGCCGCATGGCAGGTGGCGAGGGCCTGGGTCGCTGCTGACGGGCGAGCAGGTGTTCCGTCGTGGACCCCCCGGGCGTCGGCAGGGGCGACGGTCGTGATCGTGGCTGCCGCCTCGATCGGTACCTCCCTGGCGGGCCTGGCGCTGATCCTGGTGCCCTTGACGATCACCGGCGCGGCCATGGCGGCGGGCCGCAAGCCCGCCGGTGCGGGCGCGGCTGTGATCGCCACGGTCCTATCCTCGGTGCCGGCGATGTCGGTGGTGCTGGTCGCACGCGCCGAGACCTGGGCTGCGCTGTTCCTGGTGTTCGCGGTCTCCTTCTACGACGCCGGGTACTTCATCGGCGCAGCGGAGTCATCGAGCCGGATCGAGGGACCCGTCACCGGTGGCATCGGGTTGCTCGCGGTCACGTTCACCGCTTCGGCGTTCGAGGCACAGCCTTTCGACCGGATGACCGCGTGGATGGCCGGAGTGATGATCCTCTTCGCCTGTCCACTCGGTCAGATGCTGACCTCGGCCGAGCTTCCCCGCCCCGATGTGGAGGTGCCGGCGATGAGACGCTTGGATGCCTACGTCGTCTCCGCGCCGCTGATGCTCGGTGCTGTCTGGGCGCTCAGCTGAGCAGATCCTCCACCCCCGCACCGTCGCGGTAGCGCGATATGAGCTCGGCCTGCACACGGTCTATGCGCTTGTGAAGGGTCCCGCGGGCCTGCGAGAGATCGTGTTCCAGTGTCGAGATCTGCTGGGCGGCGTCCGCGAGCGCCTCCAGGTCCACGTCGTGCAACGACGCCAGCTGCGACGGCCCCATGATGTCGTCGAGCTCCGCCACCAGCTCGTGGGCCCCCTCCGGGGGATCGAGCCCTCGGGTGGGCCGCGGGAGCCCGGGCCCCGAGATCCTGTTGCCGAGCGTGGTGGTGATCGATTCCATGAGGTCGGTCACCTCGCCGCCGCTGCGACGGCGTTCGAGCTCACCGAGGAGGGTGTCGAGGCGACCCTGGGTGACCCGGCGGGCGTAGGAATAGCCGTACTCGACGGTCTGCAGGCGCTCCCGCCAGCTCCGCAGATCGGCCATGTCCAGATCGGCCAGGTCATCGGGCTCTTGCTCGACGATCAGCTCCTGGGGGTGGATTCGCACGGCTCGTCGCTTTCGGTGGGCTTCCGGTGGGCCGCGTCATCTGCCGCGGTGCACCATCGAGGTTAGTCAGGACCATCGCGGCCTGTGGGGAGGCAGCCGGTGGGATCGCGGCCTGTGGGGAGGCAGCCGGTGGGATCGCGGCCTGTGGGGAGGCAGCCGGTGGGATCGCGGCCTGTGGGGAGGCAGGCGGCTCAGAGCGGCTGCGGGCTGCTTCGTGGGTCACCCAACTGGGATCTCGTCTGTGGACGGGTACGATTGGTGCGATGGCTGACGTCAAGGAAGAAGTTGATCGCCGCTGGAACGAGCTCGGCGACTTCATCCGCGAGCAGCGCGCGATCGGTGAGATGTCGCTTCGGAAGCTCTCCGAGCGGGCGGGTGTCTCGAACCCGTACCTGTCCCAGATCGAGCGCGGCCTGCGTCGTCCGTCGGCCGAGATCCTCCAACAGATTGCGAGGGCTCTGGAGATCTCGGCGGAGACGCTCTACATACGGGCTGGCATCCTCGACGAGCCCACGGACAAGGTGGATCCACTGCGGGAGATCCGTCGCGACAGCCGGATCACCGAGGATCAGCGAAAGACCCTCATCCACATCTACGAGTCGTTCCTGCGGGACAACCAGACGATCTGACAGCGATCCGGAGCTGGCTGGCGACGATCCGGACCCGCTCGTAGCGATGAGGTACCGACCGCACCGATCGACCTACTCTGATCCTCGCCAATCTGATCGGTTTGGTCGGGAATCATTTGGCCGTTCGGGAGTTGTAACAGTCCGTGGGATCCGTCGCAGTTCTGTCGATGCACACGTCACCTCTGGCCCAGCCCGGCAGTGGTGACTCCGGTGGAATGAACGTGTACGTGCGCGAGCTCGCGGGTTCGCTGGCGAGAGCCGGAGTGCCGGTCCGGGTCTACGTGCGCCGCACCGAAGCCGGCCTGCCGGAGCGGGTGACGGTCGAGCCGGGATTCGAGGTGGTGCACATCGATGCCGGTCCGCTGGGGCTGCCCAAGGAGCGTGTGGCGGACCATCTGGATCACTTCACCGATGCGGTTGAGGCGGATCTGCTCGGCACCGACGTCGAGGTCCTGCACGCGAACTACTGGCTCTCGGCGGTGGCAGCTCACCGGATCAAGCACCGCCTGTCCCTTCCGCTGGTCGCCACCTTCCACACCCTCGCCCGAGTGAAGGCGGACGCCGGCGACGAAGAGCCCGAAGCGAGGGCGCGCGCCGAGGCCGAGACGATCGGTTGTTGTGACGCGATCTGTGCATCGAACCCGGTCGAGGCGGAACAGCTCGTCGGCTTCTACGACGCAGACCCCGATCGCATAGAGAACGTGCCCCCGGGGGTCGACCATGCGTTCTTCTCGCCGGGGGACCGCAGCGGTGCGCGCTCCGCGGTGGGCCTCGACGATCGGCCCACGATGCTGTTCGTGGGAAGGATCCAACCGCTCAAGGGCCTGCCCGTCGCGGTCCGCACGCTGTCGCTGCTGGAACGCTCCGATGCGCGTCTGGTCGTGGTGGGAGGGCCGTCGGGCCCCGATGGGACGGCGGAGCTGATCCGTGTGCGCGCGATGGTGTCCGATCTCGGTCTGGATGACCGGGTGATCTTCGTGGAACCACAGCCCCACCATGCTCTGTCCACCTGGTACCGCAGCGCCGATGTGGTGCTCGTGCCCAGCCGTTCGGAGTCCTTCGGGCTCGTTGCGCTCGAGGCGGCAGCGTGTGGTGTGCCGGTGGTCGCATCCGCGGTGGGAGGACTGCGCACCCTGGTCATCCCCGACGAGACAGGCTTCCTCGTCGAGCGCGGCGATGCGCAGGCCAAGGCAACCATGGTCGACCGGCTACTGGCCGATCCTCCGATGGCTGAATCGATGGGCAGGCGTGCGGCGGAGCACGCGGCCAGCTACTCCTGGGCCGGCACCGCGGGTCGCCTGCGCCGGGTCTACTCGGATCTCGCCAAGGACGCTCTCGTGGAGTGTGCGTGAGCTCTGGCGCCAAGCGCCCCGAGGTCGACCGCCCGCCGTCACCTGATCAGCTGGCGGCGATCGAGGAGCTGTTCATCCATTGGATGGACGAGCAGCTCGAGGGGAACCCGGCCGTGACCGCAGCGGAACGGGATCCCGAGCCCGACACGCGGCGTTGGCTGGTGCGCCTGGAGGGTGAACAGAAGGCCACCTTCACGGTCTGGTTCGAGCTCCGCCAGCGCAGCCTGCACGCCGAGACCTACCTGGCGCCCGCCCCGCTGGAGCACCCCGCTGCGGCCCAGGAGTACCTGTTGCGTTCGATACGGCGCTTCCGTGGTTTGGCTGCGTAGATCGGCGGGGAGGACGCGTTCTTCCTGGGCATGGATCTGCCGGTCGGCACGGTCGACGAGGCGGTGCTGGATCGCGTGCTCGGTTCTCTGTACGAGGCGACCGAGGCGATGTTCGTGCCGCTGATGCGCCTGGGGTTCGGTGAGCGCTTCGCACGTTGAGCGGCGCTGGTGGTCTACTGCCTGTGATCATCACCGGTGATCGACTTGGGCAACGGGTGCGCGTCGCGCTCCGTGGTGGTCCGTTGGGGTTCCGCGACCCGCTGACACCAGCTCGGATCCCACATAGGTTCGTCGCGCACGGCACCGGTCTCTGTCGGGGAAGCGGAGACCGGGCCGTGTGACCGTCGAGGGTCGCCCTCCTCCTGCGCGCAGATGCCTCCTCCTGCGCGCAGATGCTGAGCGCCGCCTGCCCGGCCCTGGCCTGGGCTGGGACCGGCCGATCGGCGGTGCTCCGATAGCCTGCGACGATGGTCCCTGATGCAACGGCTCCTGCTGGAACGGCTCCTGCGGAACGGGTCCGGCTCCAGTTCGTCGGCGGTGGTCGCATGGCCGAGGCCCTGATCGCAGGCCTGCGAGAGAGCGGCGCGATCGAGGCTCGCGGGTTGCGCGTCGTGGAGACCTCGGCCCCGAGGCGCGACCACCTGCGGGAGGTCTTCCCCGGTGTGGCGGTCGAGGGATCTCCGGGCCCGTGTGAAGGGCTCGTGCTCGCCACCAAGCCCGATGTGGCGCTCGAAGCCCTCGCCTTGGCAGCGGCGCGCGGCGTCGGGCGAGTGCTGTCGATCGCCGCCGGGATCACCACCGAGTCCCTCGAAGGTGCAGCTGGACAGGCCGTGGCGGTGGTGAGGGCGATGCCGAACACGCCGGCTCTCGTCGCTGCGGGTGCAACGGCCATCTGCGCGGGCGCCAGCGCCGGCGGTGACGATCTCGCATGGGCCGAGCAGCTTCTCGGCGCGGTGGGGATCGTCGAGAGGGTTCCCGAATCCCTGATGGACGCGGTGACCGGGCTGTCGGGTTCCGGGCCCGCGTACGTGTTCCTCGTCGCGGAGGCGATGGTCGACGCCGGCGTGCGCAACGGCCTGCCCCGGGAGGTGGCGGTCCGCCTCGTGAACAGGACCCTCCTGGGTGCGTCGTTGCTGTTGGACCGCGAGGACCTCTCGGCCGAGCAGCTGCGCGCGATGGTGACCTCCCCGGGAGGCACCACCGCGGCCGCGCTCGCGGTGCTCGAGGAGCACCGGGTGCGTGCGGCGTTCAGTTCCGCGGTGTCGGCCGCGACCGACCGGTCAGCGGAGCTGAGCGCCCGCTAACCGGTCACCAGCACCGCGAAGCCACTGCGGCATCGCCGCGGCTGTACCTTCGGTACCAGATGCCCGGACCCTCGAACGACCCAACGCAGCCCGTCGCGGGGACGCCCGAACGGATGGAACCGCTCGTGTGGCGCCACGTGTCGTTCCTGTCCGACTACGGACGCGGCGACGAGTTCGTCGGCGTGGTGCACTCGGTGCTCAAGGCACTGGCGCCGGGGGTGGACGTGATCGACATCACCCATGGGATCGCCCCTTTCGACGTGCGCGGAGGTGCCCTGGCGCTGGCACGCAGCGTCCAGTACCTGTGCCCGGGCGTGGTGATGGCGGTGGTGGATCCGGGTGTGGGTACCGGTCGTCGGGCCGTGGCAGTGGAGGACGGCGGCGGATCCTCGGTTCTGCTCGGTCCCGACAACGGGGTGCTGGCGCCCGC
>CAYVYG010000073.1:0-11281 GCA_964454385.1 uncultured Microthrixaceae bacterium | reverse complement strand
GATGCTCTATCCAATTGAGCTACAAGCGCCGGGAAGTGAAAGAGGATAGACCGCGATGGCCCCTGGGGCCACACACGGTCCATCCTCTGTTGGGTGGGGGATCTTGTGGGGATCTCGCTGTCAGAGCGGCACCCCGACGAGGGCTGCGCTCAGACGCGGCGGCTGCACACGGGCCAGTGGCCGGGTCCTCCGGTTGCCCACAGGGCGCGTGCCATGCGGTCCTGGTCCCAGGTGTGCGCGGATGCCGGATCGATTCCGGCGAGGAACGGGTAGTGCCGCCTCGCCGTCGCGTTCCAGGTGCTCTGGGAGAACTGATAGGCGCCGCGGTAGCGACCGTTCGAGCTCACCACCCGGTAGTTGCCGTTGGACTCGCATGCCCGGAGCCGTGCGAGTCCTGCATCGGATATCGCGCCGGCGAAGTGGTCGGGCACACCGTTGCAGGCGCTGAGCCCGAACGCTGCGGCGACGGTCACAGCAAGTATCGAAAGAGTACGTCGTGTCTTCATGAGGGGAGAGTCTGAAGCACATCGTAACCGTAATGCAACAAATGTGACTCATGACCGACATCTCTCGTAACGCTATCGGCACGCGAGAACGGGCGCCGGTGGATCACCGACGCCCGTTCTCGTCGTGCGGAGAGGGTGGGATTTGAACCCACGGAAGGGTTGCCCCCTCACCTCCTTAGCAGGGAGGCCCGATCAGCCAGACTCCGGCACCTCTCCGAGATGCGCTCCGATCCTAGCCGCCCGATGCGGCGGTCCGGTCACAGCCGGCGGTCATCATGTTGCCATGGACCCGGCCCGGACCCACAGGACCGAACGAGTGCTCACGCAGACGGACGATGCGGACCTCTCCGAGGTCGCTCTGATGATCCGGCCGGCGAGTTGGTGTCGGCCCCGCCGACGGCGCGCCCGTCGCGCCCCGAACGGCGCTGATGGGACTCACGAGGGGTTGATGGCGAATCCCTCTGTGAAGTACACCCACGGTTTGGGGCCGTCCGCGTAGCGGCTATCGGAGCGGTCGATCTCGAAGCCCGCCGCACGCACCATGCTCGTTGGGTCGCGCGTCAGATGACACCCGTCCGCGAAGAACTTCTGGGCGGGCTCGAGGCGACGCTGCCACCTGGCGACCGCGTCGTCGGGGGCGGCGCCGTGTTCCAGGTAGTGGAACCGGGCGCCGGGTCGCAGCACCCGGCGGAGCTCTGCCAGGGCCGCATCGACGTCGGGGATCGTGCACAGGGTGAAGGTGGACAGAGCGCCGTCGCAGGAGTCGTCCTCCAGCGGCAGCGACTCCCCGTGCAGTCCGACGTGTTCCACCTCGACATGTGACCGCGCGATCCGTGGTGCTGCCAGCTTCTGCCCGAGCGAGGCGGGCTCGACCGCGTACACCCTGGTTACCTCGGGTGGATA
Organism: uncultured Microthrixaceae bacterium; assembly: GCA_964454385.1. Lineage (GTDB taxonomy): Bacteria > Actinomycetota > Acidimicrobiia > Acidimicrobiales > Microtrichaceae > JAMLGJ01. The sequence goes on along the minus strand of CAYVYG010000073.1, from coordinate 9,872 downwards.
CACCGGCATGTTGAGGCCCGACCCGAAACCGATCTCCACCACGGTGCCCTCCAACCCGTCGGTGACACGGCGACGCCAGCGCTCCATGCCCTTGGAACCGCAGGCGCGGTCCACGAGCCTGGGCAGCAGCTTGTCCCGGTAGAGGCTCACCAGTCCTCCGAACGTGCTTCCTCAGCGCCGAGCGTGGTCGACTCTCCGTGGCCGGTTCGAACCGAGGTCTCACCCGGCAGGCAGAAGAGCTTGGTGCGGATGCTCTCCTCGAGTTCTGACCGGTTGCTGAAGCTCCGCCCGGTTGCCCCGGGGCCTCCCTGGAACAGCGTGTCTCCCGAGAACAGCGCGCGTTTGGACCGCAGGTACAGGCAAATGCCGCCAGGAGAGTGACCCGGTGTGTGCAGCACCTCGAGCTCTGCACCGGCGATGCTGATGTGCTGGCCGTCGCGAAGCGATACGTCGACGCGCCGGTCCGGGTAGACCGCCTCCCAGAGCATCGAGTCTTCGGGGTGCAGGTAGATCGGTGCGCCGGTGGCCTCAGACAGAGCGGCGGCTGCATTGATGTGGTCGTTGTGCGCGTGGGTGCACACGATGGCCCTCACGGTGCGGTCACCCACCCCTGCGAGTATCGGACGGTGGTCGTGGGCCGCGTCGACCACGATCACCTCGCGGTCGTCGCCGACGATCCAGATGTTGTTGTCGACCTCGAAGTCCTCGCCGTCGAGGCTGAAGATCCCCGAGGTGATCACGTGATCGATCCCGACGCTCACAGGACCACCACCGATCGCAACACGTCGCCATTTCGCATGTGCTCGAAGGCCTCCTCGATGTCACCGAGGCCGATCCGTTCGCTCACGAACCCCTCGAGGTCCACCCGGCCCTGGTTGTAGAGGTCTATCAGCATCGGGAAGTCGCGGCTCGGCAGGCAGTCCCCGTACCACGACGACTTGAGCGACCCACCGCGACCGAACACGTCGAGCAGCGGTAATTCGAGGCGCATGTCGGGTCTCGGGACACCGACCAGCACGACCGTTCCCGCGAGGTCGCGGGCGTAGAAGGCCTGCTCGTAGGTAGCGGGCGTGCCGACGGCATCGATCACGACGTCCGCGCCGTTGCCATCGGTGAGGGACCTGATCGCCTCGATCGGGTCGTCCCTGGCGGAGTTGACCGTGTCGGTGGCACCGAAGCGCCGTGCTCCTTCCAGTTTGCGGTCGTCCACGTCGACCGCGATCACCTTTCGCGCACCGGCGAGTGAGGCGCCCGCGACAGCGGCCGCACCGACCCCACCGCAGCCGATGACCGCAACCGAGTCGCCCCGGCCCACTCCACCGGTGTTGATCGCGGCGCCGAGGCCGGCCATAACCCCGCAGCCCAGCAGACCGGCGACCTCGGGTGGCGCCGCGGGGTCGACCTTGGTGCACTGGCCGGCAGCGACGAGGGTCTTCTCGGCGAAGGCACCGATGCCCAGTGCCGCGGTCAGCTCCGTGCCGTCGGTGAGCGTCATCGGCTGGGCAGCGTTGTGGGTGTCGAAGCAGTACCAGGGGCGGCCCCTCTCACATGCGCGGCACTGTCCGCAGACGGCTCGCCAGTTGAGTACCACGTAGTCCCCTGGGGCCACCTCGGTGACCCCGGGGCCGACGTCGGTGACGGTTCCAGCGGCTTCGTGGCCCAACAGGAACGGGAACTCGTCGCTGATACCGCCCTCGACGTAGTGAAGATCGGTGTGGCACACACCGCACGCGGCGATGTCGACCACGGCTTCCCCTGGGCCGGGGTCGGGTATCACGATCGACTCGATCGCAGCGGGTCCGTTCGCTTCTCGTACCACGACCCCTTGGACCTCGTGTGACATGGCTCGACCCCCTTCGTCGGATCAACAGTCCGCGACCGTTGATTGTCGATCAGACTGCTCATGTCGAGTGTGCCAGCTCGCGTCGAGGCATGCAGCGGATCGTTGATGAGATCCCTGCTGGAACCGGCGATCGGTCAGGGGCCTCGCGGTGGCGCCGGGCCGTTGTGGTCGATCGCGTTCTGGGCCAGACGGAGTCTGCCGCTCGGGGTCCTCCAGACACGCACTTGCTGGGTGGGTTCGACGCGGGCGGTTGCCGCTCTCGCCAGGTGAGCCTCGAGCAGATCCGGGGGCAGATCGTGGATGTCGAGGTGTTCGATACGCCACGGATCGTGGCGGTGGACCATCCCGTGGTGGCGCCTGCACAGCAGCGATCCGTTGTCGATGTCGGTCGCACCGCCCGATTCCCACGCCAGCTCGTGGTGTGCGTCGCAGCGCTCGGCCGGCTGGTCGCAGCCCGGGAAGATGCATCCACCGTCGCGCACCACCAGAGCGTTCCTCTGGGCGGCCGTGAAGTAGCGGACGGTGCGACCGAGGTTCAGCGGGTTGCCACTCGTGTCGACCACGACGGGCTGGAGGTGAGCGTCGCACAACAGCACTGCAGTGGTCACCGGGTCGAGCTGCTGACCGTCGATCGAGTGGACCGCGACGGGTCTTCCATCGCGATCCACCACCACCGGCAGGATCGCCTCGGTCGCCGGCGTCGACGACGAGGGGTTCGACTTCGCGCCACGTCGCAGCAGTTCCATCACAGCGCGGGCCCGCAGCACGGCTGGGTCCGGAACCCGGCGCCCGGTGGCCTCATGTTCACGAACGGCTGCACGGTACTGACGGTCGGCTTCCTCGTTGATGATCCGTTCAGCCTCGATCGCGTTGTGCCCCGAGAGCTCCAGGCGGAGATGCAGGTGACCTTCGAGGTCGTGTCCCATGGCGGCGGTGTCACGGTCCCCGCAGTCAGGTTCTGCACCATCCTGATCCAACAGGGCCACCAGGTGGGTGAGGTGACGCACGAAGACCGGGTACTGATGCCTGCGCGCGTATGAAACCAGGGAATCCTCGATGGCCACGAGCTCGTCGGTGATACGGCCGCCGCGACAAGCGTTGGAGATTGCCACGACGTGATCGGCGCTGACGTCACCGTTCGCCAGAGCTTCACCGAAGGCTTCTAAGCGCTCGATGGTGTGTGCGACCTTCAACTCGCGGGCGACGCTGGATGGTGAGCCGTGGGTGCGGTTCGACTTCCAACCCTTCACCTTCAGACCCACGGCTGTCTCGGTGATGCCCGACGCGTCCACGCGGGCGAGCACCTTCGCGTTGATCGCGTCGAGCTTGCGGCGGGCTTCCTCCACCGCGAGCGCGGTGCCCATCAGCGAGTCATCACCGAGGCATCCGAGGTCGAGCTCACCCAACAGGGCGCTCAAACCGTCCAGGTGACCACGTATCGCCTCGAGCGCATCGGGAGCATGATCCTCGATCAGCCACAGGTTCTCCTGGACCTCTCGAGCGCGCAACCGCAGTTCCCACAACCGGACACCGGAACACCCTTCGTCCAGGTTGCCCAGGCCGCCCAGGCCGCCCGGATCATCCCGGCCGGGCTCGTCGCCCTCATCCGCAGGGGGCGGGGCCGCGTCGTCGAACATGTGTTCCATCATGGTGGATGGGTGTGACATCGGTGATGATCGGCCATCTGGGGGTGTTGCCGGCGGGGTGTGGGGCTGCGATCATCTGTTCACTGCGATCCGCTCCGGCGGTGCGGTGAGGCGATGATGATGCGGGGATGACGATGCGGGGGATGACGATGCAGAACCGGCGAAGGTCTGTCGCAGCGATCTTCGCGGCGGCCCTGGTTGCCGCCGGGTGTGCGACACCGCCGCAGAGCGAACCACCGGTGACGACTACAACGGTGCCGGAGGGCTACCCCACGGTGCCCGTCGGTGACGACCAGGTCGCCTTGAACCAGATACAGCTCATCGGCACGCACAACAGCTACCACGTCGCTCCGGTGTCCACGATCCAGGGCCTGTTGAACGAGGCCGCGTCGAACTTCCCCCAGATCGCCGGAGCGCTGGGCAACCCCAGATCCCTCAACTACACACACGCGGGCCTTCCCCAGCAGCTCGCACGCGGCATCCGCACCTTCGAGCTCGACGTGTACGCGGACCCGACCGGTGGGCGCTTCGCACATCCGCTGCTAGCGGACCTGGTGCTCTTCGAGGATCCGGGGACCCCCGAAGGCCTCGGCGAACCGGGTTTCAAGGTTCTGCACGTCGCCGACGTCGACTGGCGGACCCGCTGTGTGAGCCTGGAGGTGTGCCTGGGTGAGGTCCGGCAGTGGTCCGACGCCCACCCCGGACACCTGCCGGTGATCATCAACCTGGAGCTCAAGGGTGACGGCCTTCCCGAGCCGTTCGAGGGAACACCGGTGCTTCCCTATGACGCAGCGCGGCTGGACGAGCTCGATGCGGCTCTGCGCGCCGCGCTGGGGGACCGGTTGATCATCCCTGACGACGTTCGTGGTTCAGCGAGCGATCTCAACACGGCCATCACTACCGGTGGGTGGCCGAGCGTGGCCGATTCGAGGGGCCGGGTGCTGTTCTTCATGGACAACGCGAACCTGCGTGAGATCTACCTCGATGGCCATCCGGGGCTCGTGGGCCGGGTGATGTTCACGAGCTCGACTGTCGGTGAGCCCGACAGCGCGATCGTGAAGATGAACGATCCGGGTGACGGCTCGGAGATCGCGGATCTGGTCGCTCAGGGTTACATCGTGCGGACCCGATCCGACGCCGATCAGCTCGAGGCCTGGGCGGGTGACGAGAGCCGCGCCCGGATCGCGCTCGACTCCGGCGCGCAGGTCGTCTCGACCGATTTTCCGGTGGGGGAGACCTACGGACCGACGGGATACCGTGTCGCGTTCGACGACCTGGCGGTGCAGGCGCGCTGCAACCCGGTCGACACGACACCCGCAGGGTGTGCATTGCCGGCGGTGGTCGAGCCCGGCTGACCGGGGTGTCGGCGGCATGCCTGCCAGGTCGGGCTCGGTGCTCCAGTCCAGCCGGTGCTCCGACGAAAGACGGTGCTCAGGCTTCGTGGCCGGGTTCGATCGAGTCTGTGTCGACGAAGCGCAACGGTGCGCGTCGGTCATCGGAGGCACCGGCGCGCAGCGGTGAGAGGACGTGCAACACGTGGTCACCGACATCGATGCGCTCGATGATCCGGCCGACCACCCAGGCCACGACGCCGGCCAGGACCGGAACGCCGGTCTCATCGTCGTCGACGGCGCAGTGCTCGAACTTGTCGATCCCCTCGTCGAGGGTGTGGCCCCCGAACAGCGCAGCGAGTGCCCCTTGGTCGGCGCCGAGCAGGTTCATCGCCAGGACCTCCGAGCGCAGTGCCACGTCGTAGGTGTGGTTCGCCTTCGACAATCCCACTGCATAGAGCGGTGGATCGATACTGCACTGGGTGTGGAAGCCCACCAGACATCCTGAACGCTCCCCTTCGGGCGCTGCGACGGTGACCACGACCATGGAGTCGTTGGCGCGTTCGGCGAACCCACCGAGGTCCGGTGCATCATCAGGCACCGACATCGATGCGCACCCTCTCAGCAGCTTCGACCAGGTTCCGCAGCGATGCCTCGGTCTCGGCCCAGCCACGTGTCTTGAGCCCGCAGTCCGGATTGACCCACAGCCGATCAGCCGGGAGCACCTCCAGCGCCCGGTGCAGCAGTTCGGCCATCTCATCGGGCTCGGGTACTCGCGGTGAGTGGATGTCCCAGACACCGGGGCCCACCTCGTTGGGATAGTCGAAGCTCGCGAAAGTGTCGAGCAGCTCCATCTCCGACCGGGCGGTCTCGAGCGAGATCGCGTCGGCGTCGAACGCCGCGATCGCATCGATGACGTCGGCGAACTCCCCGTAGCACATGTGGGTGTGGATGCCGACGTCGTCGCCTGCCACCGACGACGCCAGACCGAAGGCGCGGATCGCCCAGTCCAGGTAATCGGGGCGATCGGCGACGCGCAACGGCAGCCCTTCGCGCAGCGCGGGTTCGTCGATCTGGATCACCCCGATCCCGGCGGCTTCGAGGTCCGCGACCTCGTCGCGCACCGCGAGCGCTATCTGTCTCGCCGTCTCGGCTCGGGGCTGGTCGTCGCGTACGAAGGACCACTCCAGGATCGTGACCGGCCCGGTGAGCATGCCCTTGACCGGGCGGTCCGTCAACGACTGAGCGAAGTGGGCCCAGCCCAGCGTGATCGGTTCGGGTCGCGACACGTCGCCGTAGATGATCGGTGGTTTCACGCAACGTGATCCGTAGCTCTGCACCCAGCCGTTGCGGGTGACGATGAAGCCTGCGAGGTGCTCGCCGAAGTACTCGACCATGTCGTTGCGTTCGAACTCGCCGTGCACCAGCACATCGAGTCCGATCGACTCCTGGAGGTGGATCGCGTCGGTGATCCAGCGCTCGATCGCCGCGCGGTACTCCTCGTCGCCCAGCTCGCCGCGGCGTGCTCCCGCCCGCGCTGCACGCACCTCGGCGGTCTGGGGGAACGAGCCGATCGTGGTCGTGGGCAGCAACGGCAACCCGAACCGTTCACGGTGAGCACGCCGACGCTCGTCGTAGGGTGTCGTCCGGTGCTCCATCTCCGCGGTCACGCCCGTCATCCTCAGCGCGACGCCTGGGTCGTGCACGCGGGGCGACCCACGCCGGCTCCGAGCCGCCTGTCGGCTCGCGTCGAGCTCGGCTGCGACGATGTCCTCACCGGACTCGATGGCGGCCGAGAGCACCCGCACCTCTTCGAGGCGCTGTGTGGCGAAGGCCAGCCACTGGCGGACTTCCTCGTCGAGCCCGCGGCCGCTGGTCACGGGTCCTTCGGTATCGAGGTCGACCGGCAGGTGCAACAGCGAACACGATGGTGCGATCCGAATGCGGTCGATCCCGACGGCGTCGATCGCGCGGCGTGCGATGGCCAGTTTCTCGTCGAGATCCGAGCGCCACACGTTGCGCCCGTCGACGAGCCCGAGAGACAGTGACAGCGCGTCGGGGGCCCGGACGAGGACCTCGTCGAGTTGGCCGGGTTCCTCGATCAGGTCGAGGTGCAACACGTCGACCGGCAGCGCGATGGCGGTGTCGAGGTTGTCCCGCAGGCCGCTGAAGTAGGTGGCCAAGGTGAGCTCCATCGATGATGCCGCCGAGCGCAACGTCTCATAGGTCGCCCTGTAACGATGCCGGGTGGCGTCGTCGATGTCGGTCACGAGTAGAGGCTCGTCGATCTGCACCGTGCGCGCACCGGCGCCGGCGAGTGCTTCGAGAAGCTCCGCGTAGACCGCGACCACGGCGCCGGTGTGAGTGGACAGGTCCGGCTCGCGGCCTGTTCCGCCAGCGCGGTCTGTTCCGCCAGCGCGGCCTGTCCCGCCCGGATCTCCCTCGCGCTGCTTGCACAGCGCGAGGAATGACAGCGGGCCCAACAGCACCGGTCGTGTCTCGATGCCCAGGGCGCGGGCCTCGCGGTACTCGGCGAGCGGCTTGGGCTCGGTTGCCATTCCGGCCACGCTGCTGAGCGCGAAGGTCTGGTCGTGGCTCAACTCTGCGACGATGTAGTGGTAGTTGGTGTCGAACCACTTGGTCATCTCGAGTGCGCTCACCGGTTCGCCGCGCAGTTCGCCACCCCTCGCAGCAGCGAAGTACCCGTCGAGGTCCACCTCCTCCCCGATCCGGTAGGTCTGGGGAAGGGCTCCGAGCCACACCGCGGTGTCGAGCACGTGGTCGTACAACGAGAAGTCGTTCGACGGAGGCGTCCCGATCCCGGCATCGGCCTGCAGCCGCCAGTTCGCGGCGCGCAGCTCCGCCGCGCTCCGTTGGAGCTCCTCGGCGCTGGACCCACCCGACCAGTATCGTTCGAGTGCGGTCTTCAACTCCCTGTTGGGTCCGATCCTGGGGAACCCCAGGTTGTGGGCGATTCCTGGCATCGGTGCACACCCTTCGTCGGTTCTGTGTGGAAACTCAGCAGCTCGATCCTACAAAACAAATCTGGATATTCAATAGATCTGCACATTCAATGGACCACATTCAATGGGCATGGTGGGATCAAACTCGCCGACGGGTTGCCGAGACCCTCGGGGGAGTTGCATCTAGGGTGGCCCTGCGACCTGGACCACCCACGAAGGGAGCCCGCCGTGGCCTGGACCTCAGCCGAGATGTACTCCAACGGTCTGGACTTCTTCACCGGTATCGTGGAGCAGGTCGACCCGGACTCCTGGGGCGCTGCATCCCCCTGTGAGGGGTGGACTGCGGCAGATGTCCTCGGCCATGTGGGTGAAGCGACCGGTATGGGTGCGCGGATCCTGCGGGGTGGGGACATGGCCTTCGAGCGCCACGAGCCTCCATCGTCGAGCATCGAGGGCGATCCGCTCAGATGGTGGGGCGATCTTGCGGCCGATGCCCGTGAGGCGCTAGCCGGTGTGGACGATCTCGATCGCGAGGTTGACAGCCCCGTGGGCCGGCGCAGCATCCGTGAGGGGCTGTCCTTCCCGGCTGCTGATCTCTTCCTGCACGGTTGGGACCTGGCGGTCGCGACGGGGCAGGCGGTCACGTTCCCCGACGAGGGGGTCGAGTTCGTGAGAGCGATGTTCGACAGCTTGCCCGAGGAGGTCTCCAGACGACCCGGTGTCTTCTCACCACCGGTGGAAGCACCGCAGGGCGCGAACCCCACGGAGGCGTTGATCGCCTGGAGCGGAAGGGATCCCGCTTGGAGCGCTGAGGGCTGAGCGTCGAACGGGCGCCACGCCCGCACCGGCCGCCGGGATCCCGTGCCGTTCGGCGAGGTGGGCGATCCTCGCCCCCCGGTGCCGGTCAAAGTTGAGCGTCTAAGACTTAGGAAAGTGGAATATCAACGGCTACAGCATGGTTGCAACGGTTCCGGGCCGATCGGCACGCACCGGCGTCGGCGACCAAACAGAGCTCCCTTTCCAGAACGAGGACATCTCCTTTGAACGAGACACCGCTCGACGACACAGCGCAACAGGACGACACAGCGCAACCGAACGACACAGCGCAACCGAACGACACAGACGACACAGCGCAACAGGACAATCCCGAAGGTCGGGACCGCACCGCGGCACCGACCAGCCTTCCCGTGCTCACCCTGCACAGCGGGGTCGTGCTGCCCCAGATGGTGCTCACCATGACCCTGGACACACCCCAAGCGCGTGCGGCTGTCGACGCGGCCATGGGTGCCGGCGTCCCGGTGCTTCTCGTGCCGAAGGTGGGTGACCGTTCCGCAGCGGTGGGAACGGTGGCTGCGATCGATCAGGCGGGCGAGTTGCCGGGAGGAGCCCGGGCGGTGTTCCTGCGGGGGCTCCACCGTGGCAGGGTCGGCACCGCGGTGCCCGGGAGCGGCGACGCGCTCTGGGTGTCGGTCGATCCGATCGACGAGGGCGAGGTGACCGAGGAGCAACGTCGGCTCGCTCAGGAGTACCGGGCCGTGCTCGAGAACATCCTGGAACACCGCAAGGCACCGCAGATCGCTGACTTCGTGCGCAGCGTGGACGGTCCCTCGGCGCTCGCGGACATCATGGGTTACAGCCCGGACCTCGATTTCGATCAGAAGGTCGAGCTCCTCGAGACCCCCGATGTCACCGAACGGCTCCACAGGGTCCTCGAGTGGGGTCGGCTCACCCTCGCGGACCTCGAGCTGCGGGAGAAGGTGCGAACCGACGTCTCGGAGAACCTCCAACGCGGTCAGCGGGAAGCGATCCTGCGCCAGCAGATGGCGGCGATCCGCAAGGAGCTCGGTGACGACGATTCCTCTGTGATCGAGGAGTACCGCAGCCGACTTGCCGAGCGGAACCTTCCCGAACACGTCGCATCCGAGCTGGAATCGGAGATCGACAAGCTCGAACGCACCCCCGAACAGGCCGCCGAACACGGTTGGATCCGCAACTGGATCGACGCCGTGCTGGCGTTCCCGTGGGACGTGCGCGCGGACGAGCACCTCGACGTCGGTGCAGCGCGCTCGCAGTTGGATTCAGACCACAC
>CAYVYG010000072.1:0-11402 GCA_964454385.1 uncultured Microthrixaceae bacterium | reverse complement strand
TCCATGGAACGTGAGATCTACACCGAGGAACACGAGCTCTTCCGAGAGGCGTACCACACCTTCCTCGAGCGCGAGATGGTCCCCAACCGCGAGAAGTGGGATGCCGCGGGGATCGTCGATCGCGACGTGTTCCGAGCCGCGGGAGCGGCCGGCTTCCTCGCGATGGAGGTGCCCGAGGCCTACGGGGGCGCGGGCCTCAAGGACTTCCGGTACAACAACGTGATCGTCCAGGAGATGTGCAAGGCAGACCTCTACTCCCACGGTCTGGGCATGACTCTCCACAACGACGTCTGCCTCCCCTACTTCACCGAGATCGCCAACGAGGAGCAGCAGAAGCGGTGGTTGCCCGCCATCGCGAGCGGCGAGGCGGTTACCGCGATCGCGATGACCGAGCCGGGAACAGGATCGGACCTTGCGTCGATCGCCACCACCGCCATCCGTGACGGCGACGAGTACGTACTGAACGGCTCGAAGACCTTCATCACCAACGGCATCAACGCGGATCTGGTGATCGTCGCCGCGAAGACCGATCCCTCCCAGCGCCACAAGGGGATGTCGCTGATCGTGCTCGAAGCACCCGCGGAGGGCTTCGAACGCGGACGCAACCTCGAGAAGGTCGGCATGCACGCCCAGGACACCGCCGAGCTGTTCTTCAACGACGTGCGGGTCCCCGCGGAGAACCTGTTGGGCAACGAGGGCGAGGGTTTCCTGTTGCTGGTCGGCAACCTCCCCCAGGAGCGACTGTCGATCGCGATGGCCGCGATCGCCCACTCCCGGGCGATGCTCGACTGGACGATCGACTACACCAGGGAGCGCCACGCCTTCGGCCAGTCGATCGGAACCTTCCAGAACAGCCGATTCGAGCTCGCGGAGATGCACACCGAGATAACCATCGGCGAGTCCTTCATGGATCGCTGCATCATGGCGCTCAACAACAAGACCCTGACCACCGAGGAGGCCTCGATGGCCAAGTGGTGGTCGACCGAGTTGCAGAAGAGGACCGCCGATGCGTGCGTCCAGCTCCACGGTGGTTACGGCTACATGGAGGAGTACCCGATCGCGAGGGCCTTCAAGGATGCCCGCGTGTCGTCGATCTACGGTGGCACCACCGCCATCATGAAGGAGATCATCGGACGTTCGATGGGGTTCTGAATGGCTGACAGGGGGCTGTGCCCGCTGAAGCCCAAGGAGTGCCGTGAAGGTCAGTGACCTCGACTACGAGCTGCCAGGGGAGCTCGTGGCCCAGAGCCCACTGGGTCGACGCGACGATGCCCGGTTGCTGGTGCACCGGTCCCCGGGCGGGGCTTCGCACAAGCAGGTGAAGGACCTGCCGTCGCTGCTGGAACCGGGGGACCTGCTGGTGATCAACGACACCCGGGTCCTGCCGGCGCGCGTGCACGTCGTGCGCCCGGGTGGATCCACCGGTGAGGTGCTCCTGGTCGAGGACCGCGGCTCGGGCTGGTGGGAGGCGCTGTGTCGTCCGTCGCGCAGGTTGGCACCGGGAACGACCGTCGAATCCACAGGCGGTGCGATCCGCTTCGAGATCGGCGAGGACCTCGGTGCGGGCAGACGGCTGGTGAGACCGGTGGTGAGCGGAGGTTCCGCCATGGGTCACGACGAGACGCCGCTGCTGGCCGCGCTCGCAGGTGAGGGCGAGATGCCTCTGCCGCCCTACATCCGCGAGCCCCTCGGTGACCCCGAGCGCTACCAGACGACCTACGCGAGGCGTCCCGGGTCGGCCGCGGCGCCAACCGCCGGGTTGCACCTGACCCCGGGCCTTCTCGAAGAGCTGCGTGCACGTGGCGTAGGGATCGCGACCGTCGAGCTGGTCGTCGGGCTCGACACCTTCCGGCCGGTGGCGACCGAGACGCTCGAGGAGCACGAGATCCACACCGAGCACTACCAGGTCCCCGAGCAGACCTGGCACGACATCGGCGTCACCCGCATGGCGGGCGGGCGGATCGTCGCGGTGGGGACCACCACGACGCGCGCCCTGGAGTCGGTCGCCCACACCGGCGACCTCGGCGGACGCACCGACCTGTTCATCACGCCCGGGTTCGAGTTCAGGATCGTGGATCGCCTGATGACGAACTTCCACCTGCCGCGCTCGTCGCTGCTGGCGATGGTCGAGGCCTTCGTGGGGCCCCGGTGGCGTGATCTGTACGCAATGGCCATGGAGGAGCGCTACCGGTTCCTGAGCTTCGGCGACGCGATGCTCATCGACCGCCGACGGGTCCCCGAACCGGGCCGGTCCGCGAAGTGAAGCTCCATGTCGAGCCCGGCGCCCGCGACGGCGCGGCGCGCACCGGAACCGTGCACACCGTCCGAGGTTCCTTCGAGGTCCCGGTGTTCATGCCGGTGGGCACCCGGGGCTCGATCCGTGCGCTCGCGACCCACGAGCTCGAGCGCCTCCGCGCCCCGAAGGGCGCGGCGCCGGAGGTGATGCTCGCGAACACCTATCACCTCATGCTCCGCCCGGGAGCGCAGGTCGTGGCCGCTCTGGGGGGCCTTCACCGCTTCAGCGGTTTCGGTGGACACATGCTCACCGACTCGGGCGGCTATCAGGTGTTCTCCCTGGAACCCCGCGTCACCGACGAGGGCGCTGAGTTCGCGTCCACCTACGACGGGTCGACCCACCTGCTCACACCCGAGTCCGCGGTCGCGACCCAGGAGCTGTTGGGCGCGGACATCCAGATGGCTCTCGACGTGTGCGCCCCGCTGCCGTCCGCCCCCGGCGTGCTGGGCGAAGCGGTCAGGCGGACCACGCTCTGGGCCGGGCGTGCTCGATCAGCCCACCGGCGCACCGCGGATCAGGCGCTCTTCGGGATCGTCCAGGGTGGCACCGATGCCGCCCTGCGGGAACGCTCCGCGGTCGGGATCACAGCGCTCGACTTCGATGGCTACGCGATCGGAGGGCTCTCGGTGGGCGAGACCCGCCCCGAGATGCTCGCTGCGCTCGAGGTCGCTCTGGCCGTGCTGCCCGAGGACCAACCCCGCTATCTGATGGGAGTAGGCGACCCGATCTCGATCATCGAGGCCGTCGCCAGGGGAGCCGACATGTTCGACTGCGTGTTGCCGACCCGGCTCGCACGCCACGGAACGCTGCTCACCGATGCCGGACGCCTCAACGTCAAGCGCGCGGAGTTCGCTACCGCTGATGAGCCGATCGATCCGAAGTGCTGCTGTGAGACCTGTGGGCGGTACTCGCGCGGATACCTGCGCCACCTGATGTCGGTGCGCGAACCGGCCGGCGCGACCCTCGCCACGATCCACAACCTCACCTGGATGCTGCGCTTCGTCGAGGCGATCCGTACCGCCATCCGGGCGGGTACCCTCGATGCGCTGCGCGCCGAGGTCGGGTCGTCGTACCGTGGGATGGAACCGCGTCCGGTGGACTCTGCCTAGGAGCGTGGGTCTGCATCGAAGATTGCAATTGGGAGTGTGGTCAGCGGCATGAACACGCTACCGAGCCCGATGCCATCGAAACGCCCCTTCAGCGCGACTGGAGCACTGCTGGCGAGTCACCCAGGGTCGCATCGGCACCGGCTGACTTCCGAGCCACCCTTGAGTCATCCAGAGCACTCTGATCTGTCCAGAGTGTGCGCTACAGACCCACGCTCCCAGGCGAACTGCGCGTTGTGGCGCCCGGAAGCCGGGCCTGAGCACGTGCAGTCGGCGGGGGAAGTGGGCTCCGTGGGACCGATCCACAGAATTCCCCAGGAATCCGCAGCGATGATTCCAAAGTGGCCCCGGCGGGGTCGTAGCATCGCGGGACTGTGGACGTGCTAGCAGTTCTCTTCGCTCAGGGTGACGGTGGCGGCGGAAGCCCGCTCGGTCTGATCATCCTGTTGTTGCCGATCGCGGCGATCATCTTCCTGACCGTGGTGCCCCAGCGCAAGCAGCGCCGCAAGCAGGCCGAGCTGATGGCAGCGCTCGAGGTTGGTGACGAGGTTGTGACCATCGGCGGTATCCACGGCGTGGTGAACCACATCGAGGATGGTGTGGTGCACCTCGAGGTGGACGACGACGTAGTTGTCCGCTTCGGTCTCGGTGCGGTCAGCCGCAAGGCCGATGAGCCCGACCCGGCCGAGGCGCGCTCAGGTGGTGGGATCCTCGGTGCGCTCACCGGCGCCGGGGGTTCCTCGGGCAACGGAACCGACAGCGGGTCCGATGACGGCGACTCCGGCGATACCGGCAGGTCGGGCAAGTCGGGTAAGTCCGGCAGGTCCGCCGGCAAGGACGACTGAAACCCGTGAAGACCCATCCCCTGCGCAACATGTTGGCGGCGATGGCCGTCGCCGTGGCGCTGTTGGTGCTAACGATCGTGATGGGCCGTTCCCCGACGCTTGGGCTGGACCTGCAGGGCGGTGTGGCGGTCAACCTGCAGCCGGTCGACGAGGCCGGAAAGGTCATCAGCGACGTGGACACCGAGAACCTCGACGAGGCGATCGGCATCATCCGAAAGCGCGTCGATGCGGTCGGCGTGACCGAACCGGAGGTGTCCCGTCAGGGCAACACGATCACCGTGCAGCTCCCCGGAGCGACTGACCAACAGGACGTGATCGACCTGGTCGGTACCACCGCCCGGTTGCGGTTCCGTCCTGTGTTGGGGATGTTGCCGCCGCCGCCGAGCGGTGAGCAGCGCAAGGAGCTCGAGGCGAAGGCGGCCGAGCTGCGCACGAAGCTCGGCCTGCCCGAGGGTGTGACCTCCCAGGACGTGATGGATGAGGAGGTGGCCGCCGCGCAGGCGCAGGTGGGTCAGGATCCCCAGACGACCACGCCGCCGGAGGGGCCACAGAACTCCTATGGCATCGACACCCAGTCGCCTGAGTTCCAGGAGCTGTTCGCGACCGAGAGCCAGCTGGATACGAAGTTGACTCCGCGTGAGAACATCAAGGTCGATTCGGAGGTGACCCTGGCCGATGCCGAGGGGAACATCTACCGGTTGGGCCCGACCTTCACCGAGGGCGACAGGACCCTCGAGGGTGAAGCGGTCGAGGATGCCACCGCTGGTCTCAACCAGCAGGGTGAGTGGGTGGTGAACCCCGTGTTCAAGGGTGGCGCGGACGGGATCGACCTGTTCAACGCAGCGGCGAGCGCTTGTTACAACGGTGAGCCGATCTGTCCCGCACAGCAAGGTCAGCGTGGTCAGTTGGCGATCGTGTTGGACGGTGAGGTGCTGACTGCGCCGAGCATCAACGAGGCGACCTTCGCCCGGGACCAGATCCAGATCTCGGGCTCGTTCGACCAGGAGAGCGCCCAGGCGGTGGCGGTCGCCCTGCGCTACGGCTCGCTGCCGCTCAACCTGCAGCCGCAACAGGCCGAGACCGTCTCGCCGACCCTCGGTGAGGGAGCGCTGCAGGCCGGGCTCATTGCCGGTGCGATCGGTCTCCTCGCGGTCTTCGTGTACATGTTCGCCTACTACCGCCTGCTGGCCATGTTCACCTTGGCGAGCCTGACGACCTCCGCGATGTTCCTCTGGGTGGCCATGTCGTGGCTCGGTGCCACCGTCACACTCGCCGGCCTCGTGGGCCTCGTGGTGTCGATAGGCATCGCGGTCGACTCGTCGGTGGTCGCCTTCGAAGGCCTCAAAGAGGACGTCCGCAACGGATCCACGGTCCGTTCGGTGACCTACCGCTCACTGACGAGGTCCTACTCGACGGTGATCAAGGCCGACACGTCCTCGCTGATCGGCGCTGCGGTCCTCTACTGGCTCTCGGTCGGGCCGGTCCGGGGTTTCGCCTTCTACCTCGGCACCGCCACCCTGTTGGACCTCTTCTCGCACTACTTCGTGTTGAAGCCCGGCGTGGTGGCACTGTCACGCACACGGGTCGCGGCCTCGCCCCGCAGGCTCGGCATCCCGATCGACGATCTCTCGGGTGAGCTCCGCGAGAAGCTGACCGTCGGCACCCCGAACCGCTCACCTGTCGGCGCAGGGAAGGGCTGACATGGCTGACTCCGACATGGCTGACTCCGACATGGCTGGCGCCGACATGGCTGGCGCTGACATGGCTGACACCCGGACCCGAACCGACGGGGGCGCACCACCTCCCGATCTATCCGGCAAGCAGATGGGTGCGCTCAAGCGCGTCTACCGCGGAACCAACGACATCGACTTCCCCCGGGTCTTCCGCGTCGTCGGTGTGATCTCGGTGGTCCTCGTCCTCGCTTCGGTCGCAGCGCTGTTGACAAGGGGTCTCGAGCTCTCGATCGACTTCGAGGGCGGATCGGTCTGGGAGATCCCCTCACAGGACTTCACCACCGACCAGGCCGAGGCAGTGCTCGCCGATGCAGGGATCAAAGGCGGCCAGATCCAGGAGGCCGAGACCGTCGACGGCGACCGCATCCTGCGGGTCACCGGTGAGGCGCAGAGCGTCCAGGAAGGTGCCGACACGGCTGTGAAGTTGGCCGATGCAGCATCGATCGAACCTGGCGACGTCACCGTCAACACAGTCGGGCCCTCGTGGGGTGATGACATCACCCGTCAGGCGCGCACCTCGCTGATCGTGTTCATGGCCCTCGTGGCGCTCTACATCACCTGGCGCATGGAGGCCCGAATGGCGTTCGCCGCGCTGGTCGCGGTCCTCCACGACATCGTGATCACCCTGGGGATCTACTCGCTGTTCCAGATCACGATCACGCCCGCGACGGTGATCTCCTTCCTCACCATCCTCGGATTCTCGCTGTACGACACGATCGTGGTCTACGACCGTGTGCAGGAGAACGCTGAGCGTCTGTTGCGCACGGGCCGCTACACCTACACCGCGATCATGCGGCGTTCGTTGAACCAGGTCATGATGCGATCGATCAACACCAGCATCACGACCATCCTGCCGATCGTCTCGATGCTGATCGTCGGCAAGGTCCTCTTCGGACAGCAGACCCTCGCGGACTTCTCGCTCGCGCTGCTGATCGGGCTGCTGCTGGGTGCCTACTCCTCGCTGTTCGTGGCATCGCCGCTGACGATGGTGCTGAAGGAGCGAGAGTCGACCTGGCGGGAGGTGCGCAAGAAGCTCGCCAACAAGGGGATGGACCCGGCCGATACCACCTGGCACGGCGTGGGCGGCGAGTCCCCGGCCCGCCCCGGATCAGCCAGGGCCGCCGGGTCGAACACCAGTGGCACCAAGGGCACGGCCCGGGCCGCCCGGGCCGGTGATGCCGGCGGCAACGGGGCCCCCATGTCCGAGGTGTCGAACTACCAGGGGCATCCGCCGCGGCCGCGCAAGAAGCGCAAGCGCTGAGAGCGGTCGGTCTGCGCCGACCACCCAGGAGAACCCGGCTGTAGGTTGGAGGGGTGCCCACGATGACCCGCGTGCTGCCCTGGAGGCGCCACACAGTGCCCAAGGCACTCGAGCTGCAGGGCATCCTCGAGGCCTACCGCAACACCCATCCGAAGCGTCCGACCGATCAGATCACCGCCGCCTACGAGCTGGCCTCGAAGTGCCATGAGGGCCAACTCCGTCGCTCCGGTGAGCCTTATATCACCCACCCGCTGGCGGTGGCCTCGATCGTGGCCAGCTACGGGATGGACGACACCACGATCGAGGCTGCGCTGCTGCACGATTCGGTCGAGGACACCGGCCTGGGACTGGCGGAGGTGGAGCAGCGCTTCGGGGCAGAGGTCGCGGCGATCGTCGACGGGGTGACAAAGCTCGAGCGCATCGAGTTCGACTCCAAGGAGGACCAGCAGGCGGCCACCATGCGCAAGATGCTCGTGGCGATGGCCAAGGACATCAGGGTCCTGGTGATCAAGCTGGCCGACCGGCTCCACAACATGCGCACGATCGCTGCGCTGCCCGCGGCCAAGCAGACCCGCACCGCCCGGGAGACGCTCGACATCTACGCCCCGCTGGCGCACCGTCTCGGGATGCAGGAGGTCAAACAACAGCTCGAGGACCTGTGCTTCGCTGCTCTCAACCCTGCGATGTTCGCCGAGATCGACCACATGGTCGCCGAGCGCACCCCCGAGCGCGAGGAGTTCACCGATCGTGTGCTCACCGCGGTGCGCGAGCGCCTCGGCGACATGGGCATCCGTGCGGAGGTGACCGGCCGGCCCAAGCACCTCTGGTCGATCTACGAGAAGATGGTGCTCAAGGGCCGCGAGTTCGACGACATCTTCGACCTGATCGGGGTGCGCGTCGTCGTCGGTTCGACCAAGGACTGCTACGCGGCGCTCGGGACCATCCATTCGATCTGGGCGCCGGTCGGCGGTCGGTTCAAGGACTACATCGCGATGCCCAAGTTCAACCTCTACCAGTCGCTGCACACCACCGTGGTCGGGCCCGAGGGCAGGGTGCTCGAGGTCCAGATACGCACCGACGAGATGCACAGCCGCGCCGAGTGGGGTGTGGCAGCGCACTTCTCCTACAAGGAGGGGGAGTCAGCCGACGTGGCCTGGCTGTCGCGGATGGTCGACTGGCAACAGGAGATGACCGACCCCGGCGAGTTCATGGCGAACCTCAAGATCGACCTCGAACAGGACGAGGTGTTCGTCTTCACCCCGAAGGGCGACGTCGTGACCCTGCCCGCGGGGGCGACACCGGTCGACTTCGCATACGCGATCCACACAGAGGTCGGCCACCGTTGCATCGGAGCCCGGGTCGGCGGCCGCCTGGTCCCTCTCGACCACGAGCTCGCGGTCGGCGACACGGTGGAGATCTTCACCTCCAAGGTGGAGGGAGCGGGCCCCAGCAAGGACTGGCTCGGTTTCGTCGCCAGTCGCTCCGCGGCCGCGAAGATCCGCCACTGGTTCTCCCGCGAGCGTCGCGAGGACGCGCTCGAGTCCGGACGGGAGGCTCTCGTCAAGGAGTTCCGCCGGGCGCGCCTGCCGTCACAGAAGGTGATGGGCGGCGAGGTGATCGGGGAGGTCGCCGGCCAGCTCAAGTACGCGGACGTGGACGCGCTGCTGACCGCGATCGGCGAGGGACACGTGTCCCCGGCGTCGGTCGCGCACCGGGTGGCGACGGTACTGCGCACCGCCGAGGGCGAGCGCGAGGACGTGGTGGCGAGCCCGATCGTGCATCCCGGGCGGCGGCGTGGCCGCTCGGTGGGCGTCCACGTCGAGGGGTTCGACGACATGCTGGTCCGCATGGCCCGCTGTTGCACTCCGGTGCCGGGCGACGAGATCGTGGGGTTCGTGACCCGCGGCCGCGGCGTGTCGGTGCACCGCTCCGACTGCGCGAACGCGGTCTCGCTCTCGGCGGGCCAGGGCGAGCGCATCCTCAACGTCGACTGGGACAGCGACCGCACCGGCGACTTCGTCGCCCTGGTCGAGGTGCGTGCACTCGATCGTCCCAAGCTGCTCCAGGAGGTCATCGCAGTGCTCTCGGAGCACCGGGTCAACATCGTGAACTCGACCAGTCATGCGGGCACTGATCGGGTGGCGGTGATGCGCTTCGAGTTCGAGCTGGGCGACCCCTCGCACCTGGAGACCCTGCTCAACCGTCTGCGCACCATCGACAGCGTCTACGACGCCTACCGGGTGCTCCCGGGCGGCGGTTGAGCAGCACGCCGCAGTCATCGGGGTGGCAGGGTGCCCCGGCATCTTCAGTGCTGCTCGGTGCCCACCTGACTCAAGCGCGACTTGCGAGTCGGTGAGTGCTGATATGGCGCTGAGCGACTCACGAACCCCGCATGCTGTTCTGGCCTACTCCGGGGTGGGGTCGCGGTCGCCGAAGCACACCGCCGCAAGGTCGTCGAGGCTTGGCGCGAACCAGTAGGCACCGGTGCGGGCCTCGGAGAAGTCCAGGATCCGGTCTCGCACCTGCGGATCGGAAACGCCGTACATGGCCTCGAGCATCTGCTCGAACCGGTCACGCTCGGCGCTGAACGCGATGAAGTAGAGCCCGCGTTCGGCGACGTTGCCAAAGGGTGTGCTCCGTCGGTAGATCGGCCGCTCCTCGCCCCTGGCGTCGTGGATCTCGGCGACCGAGATGTGCGCATCGGCCGGCCGCTCGTCTTTGGGTAGCGCCACGCTGTCGAGCTTCGTCCTCCCGATCACCCGCTCTTGGTCGGAAACGTCGAGTTCGCCGAACGCGCCGAGGTCGTGCACCCAGAGCTGGGTGAGCACGTGGCTGCCGCTCTCGCCGGGTGATCCTTCCGGCACGAGTGCCACCGCCGGCGCAACGCTCGGTGCGGGATTGGC
Organism: uncultured Microthrixaceae bacterium; assembly: GCA_964454385.1. Classification (GTDB taxonomy): domain Bacteria; phylum Actinomycetota; class Acidimicrobiia; order Acidimicrobiales; family Microtrichaceae; genus JAMLGJ01. The sequence continues at coordinate 1,258 of CAYVYG010000072.1, read as the reverse complement.
GGTGCCGTCGATGAAGCCCGTCAGGTCCCGGCTGTCGTGGTACACGAAGCAGACCGTTTCCGCTTCGATGGCGGCCACGGGGTCCAGAGCTGCCCGCACCGCTACTGCGGTGTCCAGCGCGCTGTCCGATCCGCTGCCGTGGATCCAGACCCAGATGTCGCGCTGGGTTGCTGGGGCGCTGTGACCGTCATAGCCCTCGACGGCTTCGAACGGTGCCAGCCCATCCGGGACGCCGTCGGGGGCGAGGCGCTTCCAGAGGTCGGGTCCGAAGCCGATCACGAGGTTGGTGCCACCTGCAGTCACGTGCGGTTCTCGAATTGCATCGAGCGCAGCAGCGATGTCGCTGTCGGTCGCGCTCGGCGCGACCGACAGCTCCAAGTGATGGTGGTAGCGAGAGCCGAGGGCGAAGATGCCCGGTTGAGGTGTGGCCAGGGGGAGTCCTTCGTCCGGCGTGCACAGGTCAGGTCGACATCATCAGGGACGACCACTGTCGCAGTGCCGACAGCATGACAGATCGCCGGTAGCACCACGCAATGGCGAACTGGCACCGCGTAGTGCCGAACTGCCACCGCGACGATCGTTCGGCGACAGATCGATTGCCCGAATCGTCACGCGGGGCGCCGCAGTGACTCAAGCGCGACTTGCGAGTCGGTGAGTGCTGATATGGCGCTGAGCGACTCACGAGCTGGGCTCGAGTCACCGGACCTTGCCGGGTCACCGGGCTGCCCGCGCCGGCGGGGCTCTTTGCGCTCGCCGCGGTCGTTCGCCGGGCAGTGCCGCTCGTGCCGCCCGTCGGATCGCGCTGCTCGTGCCGCTCGTCGGACCGCGCCGACCGGCGGCATGAAGCGAAGAGGTTGATCGCGGTTGCGCTCGCGCGCTAGACAGGTGCCACCGGTCCCCGGCGCGGGGTCGGATCCCACCGGAGGGTGGGAAGGCGAACCTGGAGGGGTCAGTGATGCGTAGGGGACTCTGGGCACTGATGTGCCTGATCGGAGCCGTCGTTCTGGTTGCGGGGGCGTGCACCCCGCCCGGAGGGCCGGGCAACACGCCGCCGACCGCGGTGATCGATGCGAGCCCCACCTCAGGGGCCCCACCGCTGGAAGTCACCTTCTCGGCGTCCAACAGCACCGACGTGGGCGGCAGCATCGCCTCCTACCTTTGGGACTTCGGCGACGGTGACACCTCTGGTCTCGAGAACGTGACCCACACCTACGCCACTGCCGGAACCTACACGGTCACCCTCACGGTCACCGACAAC
>CAYVYG010000071.1:0-11451 GCA_964454385.1 uncultured Microthrixaceae bacterium | reverse complement strand
TGGAGTTCAGCTTCGTGCTCGGCTTCGTGACCCTCAGTGCCGCGACGTTCTACTCACTCGCATCCGATGGCGGCGCGCTGTTCGACCAGTTCGGGGTGCTCGACCCGCTCATCGGGCTCGTCTTCGCGTTCGTGTCCGCAGTGGTCGCGATCCGCTGGATGATCGCCTACCTGGAACGCAACAGCCTGGCGGTGTTCGGTTGGTACCGGATCGTCGTGGCAATCCTGGGTGCCGGCCTGGTCCTGGCCGGCACGATCTAGCGCCCCCGGCGAACTGTCGCCCCGGCGAACTGTCGCCCTGGCGAACTGTGGCCCTGGCGAACTGTCCGGTGTGGCACCACACATACGTGTCTCTCACCGGACAGTTCGCCGGGCGGGTCGCGCACTAGGGTGCCTTCCATGAGGTTCTCTCCATGAGGTTCTCTCCATGAGGTTCTCTCCATGAGGTTCTCTCCATGACGTTCGTTCGATGAGGTTCCGCAGATGACCGATTCCCGGCAGTCAGTACGTGAGTCGCGGCAGTCGCAGCGCCGCAGCGCCCCGGCGGGTGCTGATCCCGCAGCGCGCGGCCTGATCCTCGTGGTGGTCGCGGTCGTGCTCGGTGCCATCCTCCTGGCGGCCGGTGGCAACGTCGGTTTCGACTCCGACTCCGAAGGTGTCGACATCGGCACCAACGGAGGCGACGGGTCCGAGTTGACCACCACGACCGAACCCGACGGTGGATCGACCGAGGGGACCGAGGCACCTCCGCCGACGGTGCCGCCAGCCGAGGTGCCGGTCGTCGCAGCCAACGGGGCGGGGATAGGCGGGCTCGCCGGCAAGACCACCGAGTTCCTCGCGACCCAGGGCTACTCGAACGCGACCGCCACCGACGCACCAGCGAACGTGTCGGCGACGGTGGTCTACTTCGCAGAGGGATTCCAACCGAACGCGACCGCGATCGCGACGTTGTTCTCCCTGCCCCCCGAACAGGTGCAACCTCTCCCGGGTGAACCGGTCGCCAACGACCAGCCACCCGGTACTGCGATAGTGGTGGTCGTGGGCCCTGACGCGGAGCCGGTCGTGAGCGGTGGTGCCACCGCGACCACCGCGCCGGGCTGAGCTCGGATCGCTCATCCGGACAAGAGTCCGGGCGGCGTCTCAGACAGCTCCCAACTGGTCCGCCAACCAGTCAGAAGGCGTCCTTGCGGTCGCCAGTTCCCTCAACGCCCTGGCCCGCGCAGCCCGTTGTGGGGGGCTTCGATCGAGCGCGGTTCCCAGCGCCCGGGCTGTCGCTTCGATGTCGAAGGGGAACACGGCGTCGACCCCCTCGGCCAGCTCGGTGCACGAACCCGCCTCGGTCGACAACACCACCGAGCCGTCGCGCTCGTTGAGGACGGGCCCTTCCTTCGCGACGAGGTTCAGCCCGTCACGGATCGGGTTGACCAGCAACACGTCGTAGCGCTGCAGCAGGGCCACCGAGCGCGGGAAGTCGTCCTCGGTCAACAGCGTGACCGGCTGCCACTCCGGGGTGCCCCACCGCCGGTTCAGCGAGTCGGCGGCTCCCGTGACCTCGTCGCGGTAGCGCCGGTAGTCCTCGACTCCGAGGCGCGAGGGGTAACAGGTGGCCACGAAGACGACCCGTCCGACGAGGTCGGGACGTTGTGACAACAGGACGTCATAGGCGCGAAAGCCGCGCACGATGTTCTTGGAGAGCTCCATCCGGTCGACCCTGGCGATCAGCATCCGGTTCCCCACCAGCTCGTCGAGCTGTGCGCCCGCGTCGGTGCACCCGGCGCTCGAGGCAACCGACACCAGGTCGCCGAGGTCGCTGTTGAGCGTGCTGTGGAAGGCATCGACGCTGCGGTCGGCGAACGCGGTCTGGCAGGCCCGGTAGTTGGACGCCCAGCGTTGGGTGTGGAAACCGCAGGCATCGTGAGCGGCAAGCCCGTCGAGGATCTCGAGGCGGACCGGCGGCGGGAGCACCTCGAAATCGGCCGGACCGGCGAAGGGGGTGTGGTGGAAGTGCACGAAGCGCAGGTCGTCGCGCTGCTCGCGCGCCGCCCGGGCCACGAGGGTGAGGTGGTAGTCCTGGATCAACACGGTCGCTGCGGGTGGAGAGTGGGCCGCCACCACCTCGGCGAAGCGACGGTTCACCGACCGGTAGGCATCGAAGGATGCCCACCAGTCCGCGTCGTAGCACGGCGCACGCACACGGTCGTAGAGACCGTGGTGCACGAACCAAAGCGTGGAGTTCGAGATGTCGTCGTAGTACCGGCGCTGCTCGTCGGGGTCGAGGTCCACCAGTCGTGCCGACAGGCCCTCACCGCGGACGGTGCCGTCGGGACCGATCGCGCGGCGGTCCTGTTCCGACAGAGCAGCCGCGATCCACTCGGCGGTGCCCGACTCGACCAGCGGTGCGAGCCCCGACACGAGGCCGCCCCCACCCCGACTGGCGACGAGATCGCCGTCGCGCTCAGCGAAGGACAGGGGACCTCGGTTGGACACGATCACCACGGGCGCATCGGCGGTTCCGCTCATGGAGTCACCCTAGGTAATCGTGACCCCGGGCGATCGCGCACCGTTGCCAGCCGAGCGGTCCGATCCCCGCTGCCTATCGTTGGAGCGTGAGGATCCTCGTGGCACCCGACAAGTTCCGGGGGACCCTCACCGCCGCGCAGGCCGCCCGGGCGATCGCATCGGGGATCGAACGTGCCGGTCACGAGGCGGTCTGCGTACCGCTGGCCGACGGGGGCGAGGGCACCCTCGATGTGCTCGGTGGGGCGAACCGGACCACCGTGGTGACCGGGCCACTGGGCGACCCGGTGGAGGCCGAGTGGCGGATGTCCAGGAGCCGGGCGATCATCGAGATGGCCCGCGCGTCGGGGATCGCGCTGGTGGGCGGTGCACAGAACAACGACGCGGTCGCTGCTGCCACCACAGGGACCGGTGAGCTCGTGGTGACCGCGCTCGAAGCCGGTGCCAGGGAGATCATCGTCACCCTCGGCGGGTCGGCCACGACCGACGGCGGGCTCGGAGCGCTGCGCGCCATGTACCCGTTGGCGAGGTTCCGCGGGGTCCGACTGGTCGTGGCCTGCGACGTGGGTACTCGCTTCGAGGATGCAGCCGAGGTCTTCGGACCCCAGAAAGGTGCTTCACCGGCCGAGGTGGACCTGTTGAGGCGCCGGCTCGCAGCGTTGGTCGACGTGTACGAATCCGACTACGGGCTGGATGTGTCAGCGCTCGAGGGAGCCGGTGCCGCGGGTGGTCTCGCCGGGGGTCTCGCCTGTGTGGGTGCAGAGCTGGTGGCGGGGTTCGACCTCGTTGCCGAGCTGACCGGGTTGGATCACCACATGGCACAGGTCGACGGGGTCGTCACCGGTGAGGGCTTCTTGGACGACGAGTCCTTCCACGGCAAGGTCGTGGGAGGCGTGGCCGACGCGGCAGCCCATGCGGGTGTGCCGGTGGTGGCGGTCGTGGGGGAGGCCTTCGACTCCGCGTCGGCACGCATCTCCACGATCTCGTTGGTCGAGACCCATGGTCGCGACCTGGCTCTGGGTGACGCGGGTGGCTGCCTGTTCGAGTCCGCCGGGGCGATCATCGATCTGCTCGGCGGGGCTTCAGGCCCGGACCGCCTCGGGTAGGTGTGCTCGGAGGTACTCAACCACCTCGAGCATCGGGGGCCGTTGCGCGGCTTCGATCTCGCTGACCGCCTCCCAGCCGCGCAGCTGCGCGCGGGTCGGGACGAGATGGTGGTCGGCGCGTCGCAGCACGGTCTGCATTATCGCTGCGGCCTGGGGAGCGAGCTCGGCCAGTGACCTGTTGCGGTGATGACGGACCTCGAGGTCGACCTGGACCATCCCCACTGTGCCGACGAGCCGCGCGATGTCGATCAGCAACCCCATCTCGACGCCGTACCCCTCGACGAAGGGGAGCCGTTCGAGCAGGCTGCGTCTGCCTCCGTACTCGCCAGACAGCGGTTGTTCGATTGCGCTGAGCTCGGGGAACAGGAGCGCGATCAGCGGGCGTGCGACCAGCTCGGTGACCCTCCCGCCACCCTCACCGGAGGTCTCGGGCCGTTCGTAGAAGCCCTTGACGAAGCAGACCTCCGGTTCGCACAGCAACGGGCCCAACAACCCCGACACCAAGCGGTGCTGGAAGTCCACCAGATCCGCGTCGCACCACAGGACGATCTCGCCGCTGGTGACCATGAGCGACTTCCACAGCACCTCGCCCTTGCCGTGTCCCTCGCCGTATCCGGGCAGGACGTCGCTCGCGTGGACCACCTCGGCGCCCCGGTCGGCAGCGATCCGTGCGGTGTCGTCACAGGAGTGGTCGTCGATCACGACCAGCTCGTCGATCGCTGCGGGATCGAGCAGCTCGCGGCGCAGGCAGGCGACGATGTCCCCGACGGTCGCGGCCTCGTTGCGAGCCGGCAGCACCACCGACACCGTCGTGTCGCCCTTGGCGTCGAGTATCCGCTCGAGGGGGTAGTCGCGATGGTGGACGGTGCGGATCGGGTCTGTCCGGGTGCGGCTCATGTGGTCCGCGGCAACGGCAACCATGAGTTCTCCTTGGCGGATCCGCGCGCCGGCGAGTCCTCGTCTGTCTATCGGTGTGTCGGCGTGATGCGTCGACGGGCCCATCTGTGAACGGTTCTGCCAACGTAGTTCGTGAGCTGTGCATTCCCGCACAGGCCTCCACAGCGCTCAGGAGGTGATCCGCCGACAGTTGTGCGGTCCGGTAGCATCGACCGCCCGACCCCGCGACCACCGATCACACGAGCACCGCTGCGCTGCCCCGACCACCAGGAGATCCCGATGAGCGTCACGATCCGCATCCCGACCACCCTGCGCACCCTCACCGCCGGCGAGTCCAGCGTCGAGGTCGAGGGGTTGACGGTCGGTGAGGCACTCGGAGCGCTCGAGAACGCACATCCCGGTTTCGCCGAGCGTCTCTTCGACGACGACGGCAGCCTGCGGCGCTTCGTGAACGTCTTTGTGGCCGACGACGACGTGCGCTACCTCGAGGGGGTCGACACCGAGGTCCCCGACGGCGAGACGATCTCGATCATCCCGGCCGTGGCCGGCGGCTGATCCGCGAGGACCGGAAAGCCCTCACCCACGATCGCCGGCGAGGAGATCCACCAGCTCGCTGCGTCCGGGGCCCAGCGATGGCTCCGGCGCTCGCTCACCACGCTGCGCGTAGACCGACATCACCCGGTTCACCACGTCGCTGTCGCTCAGCAGTGAGTCCGGCGGCCTCAGCAGGTTGAACACCGCGAGGAACGCGCGCAGCACAACCGGGTCGATGCGCATGGCGGGAACCAGTCCGTCGCGCATCACCTCACCGACGAACCGTGCCCGCTCGGCGGTGTCGATTCCATCCTCACCCTCACTGGTCTGCGAGGGGCGCTTCGCAGCCGTTCCGGCGGCGTCCGTGAGACGGTCCTGAGCGACCGCTGCGCGGTACCACGGCAGAACCTCGCTGTCGCAGCGCCCTTCGTAGTGCGAACACACCCAGAGAGCATCGCCAGGGTGCTCGCGCAGCGCGTCGTCCAACAGCGCCGCCTGGACCATCGCCAGGCTGCACCCACGTCCGTAGATCGGGTTGGTCGCGGTGTGCGCATCACCCACACAGACCACTCCCGGCAGCACCACCTCACCGTCGAGGGTGAAGTGACGGCGGCGGTTGATCAGCCCCGCCATCACCTCCACCCCGGTGATCGGCTCCGCCCGGCCATCGAGATGGGCAGCCGTCGCCGGCAGGACCCGCGCAGCGGAGTCGAACCCCTCGGAGTCGGTGAGCATCCTTCGCAGCTCGCGATCGGAGTGGTCGACCGCGAGCGTGATCGAGAAGGTCCTCGCGTCGCCGGGGAACACCGCGTACTTCAAGTATCCGAGGTCGCTGCCGATCGGGCCGAGCTGCGGAGGCAGTTCGTGGCCGCGGGCGAGCCGATAGAACCGCGACAGGTAGATGATCCCGGTGTCCACCGTCTGCTCGGTCAGCTCGACACCGCAGCCGAGGTAGAGAGCGGGCACATCCATGCGGCGTCCGCCCGCGAGGACCACGATCTCGGCCGGCTCATCGGTGCCGTCGGAGAGGCCGGCGCCGCAGACCCGTCCGTCGTGGGTGAGCAGCCCTTCCACGGAGACCCCGGTGCGGAACTGCACGGCTCCGGCGCGCAGTGCCGCGTGGCGTGCGACCCACTCGAAGGTGGTGCGGCGGCATGCGAGCGCCACCAGGTCCTCGTCGCCGGGCATGGGAGTCCGGTCCATGCCTTCGGGCAGCATCGAGATGAAGTCCATCTCGGTGGCCCCGGCACGCAGCAGGTCCACGAGCAAGTCCGGGTGGTCGTCGCGCAACTGGTTGTGCAACCGCGCGAGGAACGCATGGGAGTGGCGCACCTGCGGGGCCCCGCTACGTTGCCACCAGAAGGCCTCAGCGGGGCTCGGCGGCAGTGGTGTGTCGTCGCGCTCGACCACGACGACGCGGTGGCCGCTGCGTCCGAGGTAGAGGGCTGTCCCCAGCCCTGCTACACCGCCGCCGGCGATCACGATGCGTGCCACCGCGGAAGTCTTGCAGGATCCGTGCATCGCGACCCGGCCAGTTCCGGCGAACCGGGATCGAGACCTCCGGCTCGCGGACCTCCTATGCTCGCACCACTGTGCCGAGTCATCGACCAGACCATCACACCCTCACCCAGCGCGCCCCGATGGTGCCTCTCACAGATCCGGTCGGCCTCGCTCGGCTGCCGATCGGGCAGCGCGCCCTGTTGTCACTCGCAGTAGCAGCGGTGTTCCTGCTGGGTCCGGTGGTCGGGCAATCGCTGGTTGGCGCGCAGGAGACGACGAGCGACGGGGAGGCGATCACGGGGGTGCTGGTGAACCGTGACGATGACGACGCACCCGTATCGGGTGTCGAGATCGTCGTCTCGGATGCAGCCGGCGAGGAGGTGGGAACGGTCACCTCCGACCGGGACGGTCGTTACTTCCTCGAGTTGCCGGGGGAGGGCGAGTACACGGCGCAGCTCCTGGTCGACTCCCTGCCCGACGGGGTCACCCTCACCGACGAGGACCGGACCTCGCTCACCTTCCAGATCCGCCCGGGTCAACAGAAGCCGCTGTTGTTTCCCTTCGGTGTCGACACCCGCAACAGCACCGGGACGGTCGACCGCGTGCTGCCCCTCACCATCGACGGGATCCGCCTGGGCCTGCTCCTGGCCATGACGGCCATCGGCCTCTCGCTCATCTACGGCACGACCGGCATCACCAACTTCGCGCACGGAGAGATGGTCACCTTCGGCGCCCTCATCGCCTGGTTCCTCAACCAGATCGTCGGCATGCACCTGTTGGTGGCGGCGATCGCCGCGCTGGTCATCTCCGGTCTTGCGGGCGCGGGGCTGGAAAAAGGCGTGTGGAAGCCGCTTCGCCAGCGTGGCTCCTCGCTGTTCGGGCTGATGGTGGTGAGCTTCGGTCTGTCGCTTCTCGCTCAGCACGTGTTCCTGTACTTCTTCGGATCGAGGACCCGGCCCTATGCCGACTACGCACTGCAGCGCGGTGGGATGACCATCGGTTCCGCGACCATCCCGCCGAAGACCTTCGCGGTGATCGTGATCTCGGTGATCGTGCTCGGCCTCGTGGGTCTGTTCCTGTCGAGGGCGCGCTTCGGCAAGGCGATGCGGGCTGTTGCCGACAACGGACCCCTCGCCTCGGCGTCGGGCATCGACACCGACCGCGTCGTGCTGTGGGTGTGGATCGGTGGGTCGGCTCTGGCGGGCTTCGGTGGTGTTCTGTACTCGGTCACCCAGCAGGCGTCGTTCCAGCAGGGCCAGACCCTGTTGTTGTTGATGTTCGCCGGCATCACCCTCGGTGGCCTAGGTACTGCCTACGGCGCCGCGGTCGGTTGTTTCGTGCTCGGGTTGTTCATCCAGCTCTCGACGTTGGTGGTGCCCACCTCGATCAAGAACGTCGGTGCCATGGCGGTGCTCATCCTCGTGTTGCTGTTCAAGCCAGAGGGCCTCTTCGGTAGGAGAGAGCGGGTCGGCTGATGAACTGGAACCTGATCCTCACGACCGTCTTCTCGGCGATATTCATCAAGGAGACCATCTTCTACGTCCTCGGTGCGCAGGGTCTCAACATCCACTACGGCTACACCGGGCTGATGAACTTCGGACAGGCGGGGTTCATGGCGATGGGTGCGTATGGCACAGCCATCAGCGTCGAGTCCGGGGGACTGTCGTTGTGGGTGGGGATGGTCGTGGGCATCCTGTGGGCGGTCGTGCTCGCGCTGTTGCTGGGTCTGCCGGCGTTGCGCCTTCGAGGTGACTACCTGGCGATCGTGACGATCGCGGCGGCAGAGATAGTCCGACTCGTGGCGCGCTCGGAATCGATGGAGTCCATCAGCGGCGGCAACTCGGGCATCAACGACTTCGCCGGTGCCTTCTACGACCTGAACCCGTGGGTGAACGGCCGGCGCTACGAGTTCGGACCGTTCTCCTACTCGGGTCAGGACCTGTGGATACAGACCATCGGTTGGTCCGTCGTGCTGTTGATGGTCCTTCTGACGTTCCTGTTGATGCGGAGTCCCTGGGGTCGCGTGCTCAAGGCGATCCGTGAGAACGAGGACGCCGTGCGTTCGCTGGGCAAGAACGTGTACGCCTACAAGATCCAGTCGCTGGTGCTGGGCGGGGTGATGGGCGCTCTGGGCGGGATCGTGCTGGCCATCGGCAACCAGTCGGTGCAGCCCGACACCTTCGCGACCCGTACCACCTTCATCTGCTACGGCGCCTTGATCCTAGGAGGAGCCGCGCGGGTCTGGGGGCCGGTGCTGGGTGGCATCCTGTTCTACGTGGTGTTCAGGGGTCTCGATGTGCTGATACGCCAGATGGAGCGCAACGACGTGGTTCCCGACAGCATCATGACCAGCACCCAATCCGGTGTCGTGCGGTTCGTGTTCCTCGGCGCGGCGCTGATGCTGTTGATGGTCTTCCGCCCCGAGGGGATCCTCGGGGATCGCAGGGAGCTGGCGTTCGATGCCTGAGCATCACAACTCCGTGGGAACCGGTGACGAGCCCACAAGCGGCGTCATGACCGGGGCGGTCACCACGCCGGACCGGGGCAGGATCCTGCCCGAACCGGGCGCCACCAAACCGGATCCGATCCTCAGCGCAACCGGTGTCGTCAGGCGTTTCGGTGGCGTGGTGGCGGTCGATGTCGCTCACGTGGAGTTCCAGCGTCACCAGATCACCGCGCTGATCGGACCCAACGGGGCTGGCAAGACCACCCTGTTCAACCTGCTGACCGGTTTCGATCGGCCCAATGCCGGGTCTTGGCGCTTCAACGGGCGCGACCTGGCCGGCATGTCCCCCCACAGGGTCGCCCGACTCGGAATGGTCCGTACCTTCCAGCTGACGAAGTCGCTCACCAAGATGACCGTCATCCAGAACATGCGCCTCGGCGCGCCGAACCAGCGTGGTGAGCACTTCTTCGCTTCACTCGCGAGGCGGCTGTGGTCAGAACAGGAGGACGAGATCACTCGCCGGGCCGACGAGCTGCTCGAGCGTTTCAAGCTCGACCACATGCGAGAGGAGTTCGCAGGATCGCTCTCGGGTGGTCAGCGCAAGCTGCTCGAGATGGCCCGTGCCCTGATGGGCTCGCCGGAGCTGATCATGTTGGACGAGCCCATGGCGGGCGTGAACCCGGCGCTGACCCAGTCGTTGCTCGCGCACGTCAAGTCCCTGCGTGAAGAGGGCATGTCGGTGGTGTTCGTTGAGCACGACATGGATGTCGTGCACGACATCTCCGACTGGGTGGTGGTGATGGCCGAGGGCCGGGTGATAGCGGAGGGAACCCCGACCGAGATCGGCCGCAACCAGGATGTGATCGACGCCTACCTGGGCACCCACCACGGTCAGGATCTGCATCCCGAGGTGGCCGCAGCGGGCGCCCATACCGGAGGGGACGTCGATGCGTTGCCGAGCCGGGACGGTACCGGTTACATCGACGACGATCCGGAGCTGGGAGGCCGCTGATGGACGCGACTCCGTTGCTGAGCGCGACCGGCATCGTGGCCGGCTACGTACCCGAGGTGAACATCCTCAACGGATGTTCGGTCGACCTGCACGACGCCGAGCTCGTCGGCATCATCGGACCCAACGGTGCCGGCAAGTCCACCCTGCTCAAGGCGATCTTCGGCTTGATTCCGGTGCGGTCCGGTTCGGTGACCCTGCGACGAGCTCCTTCCGGTGAAGGCACAGCTTCGGATGACGCCGCGGACACCGTCGACATCACCGACATGAAGGCCCATCAGCTGGTTCGGCAGGGAGTTGGGTTCGTCCCCCAGACAGAGAACGTGTTCTCCACGCTCACGGTCAAGGAGAACATGGAGATGGGGGCATTTCTCGAGCCCCACATGGTCGAGCAGCGTTTCGAGACGGTCTGTGACCTCTTTCCCCGCCTGGGCGAGCGTGCAGGCCAGACCGCCGGTTCGCTCTCCGGTGGCGAGCGCCAGATGGTCGCGATGGGGCGCGCGCTCATGATGGATCCGCAGGTGCTCCTGTTGGACGAGCCCTCCGCCGGGCTCTCCCCGGCGTTCCAGGACGAGGTGTTCGTCAACTGCCGGCGCATCAACTCGGTCGGCGTCTCCATACTCATGGTCGAACAGAACGCGCGACGTTGCCTGCAGGTGGCCGACCGTGCCTATGTGCTCGACCAGGGGGTGGATGCCCACACGGGCACCGGCCACGAGCTGCTCGAGGATCCCAAGGTGATCGAGTTGTACCTCGGAACACTCGCTCGCGGGATGGTCGATTGACGCTACGGCGCGATGATCGCCGGACGTGACAGGAGCCGGGCCCGAAGGCCCGGCTCCCGGAACTGCCGGTCGGATGTGGCCGGCTCGGTCGCTGTCGACCGGTCAGCTCCTCACCGTCAGGTGCCGGCCTCGAAGTTCTCGGCCAGGGCGTTGCCCATGTTGCCGTCGACTCCGTAGACCTGTAGGTCCTGTGGCCCGATGCCCTGTTCGATCATCGTGGTGAGGATCCGGCTGGTCTCGTCGAAACCGATGAGCACGATCGCATCGGGATCGGCTCCCTTGGCGTCCTCGACCTCGGCTGAGAAGTCGGCGGCCTTGGGGTCATACACGCTCTTTCCTACCATGGAGGCGCCACCGCTCTCGAGGCCCTTTGTGATGTCCTCGAGGAGTCCGGTGCCGTAGTCGTCGTTGAGCGCGAGCGCGTAGACGTTGCTGTGGCCGTCGTCGATGATCGTGTCCGCGAGCACCTGGCCCTGGAGGATGTCCGAGGGAGCGTCGCGGAAGTACAAGCCGTTGTCGTCGTAGGTCGAGAACTTCTTCGACGTGTTGGCTGGCGAGAACATGACCACACCGGCGTTGATGATCTTGTCGATCACCGAGAGGCTCACCGACGACGATGCCGCGCCGACCATCAGCGTGAACGATTCGTCGGTCACCG
>CAYVYG010000070.1:0-11569 GCA_964454385.1 uncultured Microthrixaceae bacterium | reverse complement strand
TGTTTCCAGGCCGCGCCCCGGACCAGCTCCCGGGTCGGACCGGGGCCGGCCAGCTTCGCGGTGGTCGCGGTCATGTGGAGCTCATCGGGAACGACCAACGTGATGTTCCCGTTCCTCATGAACTTCTCGTTGCCGATCGCCGCGCTCCTGGCCATCTGGTGGCATCTCGACCGGCTCACCGAGCGCAGGGCGACACCACTTCACCGAGGCGGCGTGGACCCGGAGCTCCCCAGCGTCGGTCCACCCGGCAACCGCGAGCTCCGCGGGCTTCTCGCCATCGGAGCCTGGCTGGTGCTGGCGCTCGCGACGAGCGGTCTGGGGGTGGTGGCCGCCGGCGCGGTCGCGGTCGAGCTCGCACTGCGGCGGGTGCCGCTGCGCTGGTGGATCACATGGTCGGTCCCGGTCGCAGCGTGGGGGGTGTGGTGGCTGGGACACCGCGCAGCGAACGACATCTCGACCGACGTGAGCGCGGTCGTTCCATACGCCGCGCGCATGCTGCTGGCCGGTCCGACAGCGGTCGCCGCGGGATCGCGGCTGATCGGGGTTCTGCTGGCCGCAGGGCTCGCTGTGACACTCGTCGTGATCTCGGTTCGCAACCGCCGAATCGATCCGAGGGTCGCATCGGCTCTGGCAGCTGCAGTGGCCTTCGCCGGCTCCACCGCCCTGACCCGCCAGAACACCGTCGTGCCGATCTCTCCCGACGAGCTCCGCTACGGCTGGACGGTCGGCGCCTACCTGGTGCTCGCGGTGGTCGCACTCGCTCGGGATGGTTCGCGGACCGATCGACCTCCACCGACGGGCCGGTCGAGGATCACCTGGGTCGCGGTGGGTTCCGTCGTCGCAGTGGTCCTGCTCATCGGGGCGGTGAGGCTCACTGATTCGATGGCCGACTGGACCGACCAGGTCGCCGATGCCGCCCCGGGGCTGCGGGCGAACATCTACTCTGCCGAGGCGCTGGGGGCGCGCCGAACGCCGCCAGATGCGATCATGGGCCCACTGTCCTACGTGCCCGTTCGCGCTCAGGACTACCTCGATGCAGTGGCGGATGTCGGGTCCCCGTTGCAGGGCAGCACGGCGAGCGACATCGGTGGGCGCCCCGAACAGCGCAGCGCCGCCGACGACCTGCTCTTCGCGGGGATCACACCGCTCGAGGTCTCCCCGCTGGTCGCCGAGATCGACCTCTCGAGTTGCCTGGCACACCTCGAGGTGCCGCCGGGCGCAGAGGTGGTTCTCATGGAGTCGGAGGACCACCGTGGCGATCCCGTCATCGAGCTGGGGCGCTTCGCGGAGCCCGGCCACAGCCTGGATCTCTCCCGCAGCCTCAGCGCGCTGACCCTGCCGTTGGACGCACCGGTGGGCACCGACGCCGTAGTCCCCTACCGCCTCCGCGCCACGGGTGCAGCGCTTGTGTGCCCCTCGTCCTGAACAACCACGGCAGCCCGGAACCCGTGACAGGGTGAGCCCGCGTGGGTCACCTACGGCGCCACGCGGCAAGGGTCCGGCGTTCGACGAGTCGGTACGACGCCCAGCCGGCGAGGAACGAACCGGGCAGTGCCAGAGCGAGCTTCGCAGCGAGCGGAGTCTCGTCGCCGAGCAGCATCACCGTCCAGATGTAGACCGGCAGGTGCCAGAGGTACAGCGAGTAGGAGATCTCGCCGACCCAGCGCAGCGGAGCCCATCCTCCCACCAGTGCGACAGGTCCGGGACCCGTTGCAACAGCCATGACCACCAGCGCCGCAGCAGCCGCAAGAACCGTGAACCCTCCCTGGTACAGCCAAGGATCATCCACCTCGCCGAAGACCATGGCGCCGACCAGGAAGACCCCCGCCAGCACGCCGGCGATGTTGGCCGCGCGCTCGCTGAGGAGCCGGTCGCGCCAGATCACCGCTGCCGCGACACCGAGGAGCATGGCATCGGCACGTGCGCCGGTGTGTTCGTAGAGGTCGACCAGCTCGACACCGCGCTCGTAGAGCCACAGTCTCCAGAGCCACACCACACCCGATGCCGCCACCAGCACGCCGACGGTCCGCCAGCCCCGCAGGCGCCGGTGCCCGAACCAGAACCCGATCGCCATCAGCAGATAGAACTGCGCTTCGAGCGACAGCGACCACAGGTGCACGAGGTCGAAGGGCAGGGGGTCGTCCCAGCTTCGCTGCCAGTTGGCCAGCGAAGCGACCGCGGGAAGGCTCTGGCGGATCCTCGCTCCGAGGCCCCCCTCGGTGCAGACCCACACCAACCCCGAGACGAGGAGCAACAGGATCATCGGCGGGTAGAGACGCCTGAACCTCCTGCGAGCGAACGATCTGGCATCGAAGGGTGCTGACGCGGGCTCCGACTGCGCGACGGTCCCCCCCTCGCCGCCGTGTGACGGCCGGTTGGTGTCGATCTCGCGCAACAGCACTGCCGCTATCAGGAAAGCCGAGAGCCCCAGGAACAGGTCGACTCCCAGGAAGCCCCCGCGCAGCGTCCAGGTCGACGAGCCCCGGTCCAGGAAGCTGATGTGCATGGCGAGCACCGCGAGGATCGCGACCCCCCGGAGGCCGTCCAGTCCGCCGAGCGGTCCCAGGACCCGCGGCCCTTCGGTCGCGCCTGGCAGCGGGGAGCTCCCTGGAACCATCAGGGCGCAGCCACGACGATCGGAACCGCCTCGGAGGTGACTTCGGTCGACAAGATCAGGTCCTGGAATGCAAGTCGGTTGCGGTGGCCGGCGGGACATCTCGGTCGGGCGGACCCCGATGATCCCCGGATTGTCAAAGGACCCTACCGGGCAACCGGTTCGCGGTCGCGCACGCAGTACCTTCGGGGCATGCGCGAGCCCGAGTCCGCTCCCTGGTGGCACACGGGCCTCTGGTGGGTCGCATCGGTGTTGGTCGCGTTCGTGCACAACGGGTTGTGGGCCACACCGAACCTGGGGTTCATGGCCACGATCGCACAGAACCCCGGGCAAAACCCATTTTCAGCGACGCTACCGGGCGACTACCTGCTCACCAGCCTCTCGATGCCGTCGCTGGCGGCTGTGACCGGCCAGACCGAGCCACACGAGGTGGCACGTCTGGCTCTCTTCGTCCTCATCGCCGCATGGGCGGCGCTGGTCTGGCTCGCCAGGTCGCGCTTCGGTGCGACTGTCGCCCGCAACCTCACGGTGCTCCTCGCGGCCGCACCGATCGTGACGGTGTCCATGCAGTGGCTGGGTCAACCCGACCCGCTCACCGCAGCGTGTGGCATCGCGATGGTCCTCGTGGCTCGGAAGCGCTACGTCGTGGCGCTCGGCGTGCTCGCAGCTCTGACACATCCCGAGCAGGCCTTCTTCATGGCGATCGCGGCAGCGGCGACGCGCGCCGCGCTGCCCGATCGGGATGCCTGGCGCGCCGATCCCGTCGCCCCTCTCACGGATCTCGCGGCTGCGCTCGGCGGGGTGATCCTCGGCCGCGCGCTGACCCAGGTCTGGTTCTGGATCCGCGACATCACGATCATCACGCCACGCAGCGCGTACATCGATTCGGGACTGGGCACGTTCTGGCGCCACCACACCCAGGAACCGCTACCCGCGCTGTGGAGCCGCTGGGGTCCGCTGTGGTTGGTGATCCTCGCGGTGACGATCCTTCGGATCACACATCGGGGGCTTGCCCCGAGCACGCCGGAAGAAACCGCCCGAGCACGGCGGGCCCTTCTCACCATGGTTCTCGTGGCCTCCCTCGCCCTCTTGCCGGTTCTCGTGACCCTCGACGAGACGAGGGTCTATGCAGTCATCACCGCGCCGCTGCTCGCCGGGGCGGCCGTGTGGACCGCGCGCAGGATCCGACCGCTGGTCGCGAGTCGTGGTGCGCTCGCGACCCTGGTGCTCACCGCGCTGATCCCCGGCACCATGACCAACGGGACCACCACGAGCCGTAGCGATCTCGATTCCGGCGCGATGGTCCACTTCCTGGCCGATGGCTCGGTCCCGGCGCGCTACCGCGATCCCGGCCAAGAACCCCGGATCACCGAATGGCTCCTCGAGCCGTTCGACATAGTCATCGACGATCCCGGGAGATAGTCCCCTGCACCTGTCCGACCTCGACCCACCCGCAGATGGCTTGTCCACACCGGGTGGCGCGCCCGGCATCTACTGGCACCATCCGGTGAGCCGGTAGATTCGCCGCGGTCATGTCCGCCGCCGAGAACACCGCCGCGCACGCGGGCCCCCGACACCGGTGGCGGCGTCCCGCACCGGTCGGGGTGCTCCTGTTGGCGGTGGTCTCCTACGTGCCGCTGCTGCTCACCGCACCCGGGGTAATCGGCGCGGACACCAAGACCTACCTCTACCTGGATCCCTCCCGCCTGTTGAGCCGGGCACCCTGGATGTGGGACACCCACATCGGCCTCGGCACCGTGACCCACCAGAACATCGGCTACCTGTGGCCGATGGGCCCCTGGTACTGGATCTTCGACACGCTCGGCGTCCCCGACTGGATCGCGCAGCGGCTGTGGCTCGCCACGGTCATCTTCGCAGCCGGGATGGGCGTACGGTTCATGTTGCGCGAGTTCCGCTGGGTCGGACCGGGGCTGACCGTGGCCTCGTTCGCGTACGCGCTGTCGCCCTACCTGTTGCACTACGGCGCCCGGATCTCGGTGATCCTGTTGCCCTTCGCCGGCCTTCCGTGGTTGATCGGATTCAGCTCCCGATCGGTGCACCGCGGTGGGTGGCGCTGGCCCGCTGCGTTCGCGCTCGTCACGTTGACCGTCGGGGGCGTGAACGCGACCTCGCTGCTGTTGGTCATGGCGGGGCCGGTGCTGTGGATGGTCCACGCGGTGTGGATCACCCACGAGGCAACTCTCCGCCAGGTACTCGGTGCCGGGCTGAGGATCACAGCGCTCACCGCCATCACCTCGCTGTGGTGGGTGGCGGGCCTCGCGATCCAGGGCGCCGACGGGATACCGATACTCCGCTACACCGAGACCTACTACACGGTCGCGAACGCAGCACTGTCCACCGAGTTGCTGCGGGGCCTGGGCTACTGGTTCTTCTACGGCCGCGATGCCCTGGGCGCCTGGATACAACCGGCGGTCCGCATGGTGCAGTCGATCCCCGCGCTCGTGTTGAGCTTCACGATCCCGGGGCTCGCCCTCGTGGCCGGTTTCCTCACCAGGTTCCGCAATCGAGGCTACTTCGCGGTGCTGTTGGCTGTAGGTCTGCTCGCAGGGGTCGGAGCCCACCCATGGGACTCGCCCTCACCGTTCGGCGCGGTGTTCAAGGCCTGGACCCGCACCGACTCGGGGCTCGCGTTCCGCTCCACCCCGCGTGCGGTGCCTCTCATAGCCCTCGCGCTCGCGGTGATGCTCGCGGCGGGCGTCGCGGCGGTGGCATCGAGGTTCGCTGGCACCAGGCCCAGGGCACACACCGTGGTCGCCGGGATCCTGTTGATGATGATCATGGCCAACCAGTGGACGCTGTTCTCCGGGGAGTTCGTGGACCGCAACCTGCAACGGCCTGAGGAGGTACCCGGCCACTGGAACGAGGCAGCTGCGGCGATGGACACCGGTGATGCCGACACCAGGGTCTACGAGCTGCCCGGAAGCGACTTCGCCTCATACCGGTGGGGCAACACCGTCGACCCGATCACGCCCGGGCTGATCGACCGACCGTACGCGGCACGCGAGCTCATCCCCTACGGCACTCCCCCTTCGGCCGACATGCTCAACGCCTGGGACCTGCAGCTCCAGGAAGGGCGGTTCGATCCCGCGACGGTGGCGCCGGTTGCGCGCCTGTTGGGAATCGGGACCATTGCGCACCGGGGTGACCTGCGCTACGAACGGTTCCGCACCCCCCGCCCGGACATCACCTACCAACAGCTCCTCGCCGCCCCGGGGCTCTCCGATCCCGTCTCCTTCGGCGTCGGCGTTTCCAACGACACGACCCCGTTGTTGCGCCTCGATGACGAACTGGCGCTCGGTCCCGGATCGGGACTGCCGGAAGCCCCGGCGGTGAGCCTCTTCGACGTGGAGGACCCCCGCCCCGTCACCCGCGCACTCGATGCGACCAGCCCCACGCTCCTGGCGGGAGACGGCGCCGGGATCGTCGCCTGGGCCGGCATCGACGCCCTCGATCCCGACCGTCCGATCCTCTATCCGGCCTCCTTCACCGGCCAACCCGACGGACTGCGCGCTCAACTCGACGAGCCGGGCGCGCAACTGGTCGTGACCGACACGAACCGTCGCCAGGCGCGACGCTGGGGCTCGGTGCGCGAGAACGACGGTTACACCGAGCTCGCGGGCGAGGTCCCCCTCGAGGTCGATCCGGCTGACAACCGCCTCGAGAAGTTCCCCGGTGCCGGTGACGACTCGTTCACGGTCAGCGAACAGGTGGGAGGAGCGACGGTGACCGCCTCCGCATACGGCAACCCGGTGTCCTACACACCCGCGGACCGTGCGGCACGCGCCTTCGACGGCGATCCCTCCACGGCCTGGCGGGTCGGGGCCTTCGACGAACCCCGTGGCGAGTACCTCCAGATCGACCTCCACGAGCCTGTCAGCACCGGTGCGATCACATTGCAGCAGAGCCAGCGGCGGGGGAACCGTTGGATAACCCGGGTCGAGCTCGGCTTCGACGACTCCGAGCCGATCGAGGTCGCGCTCGACGACGCTTCGCGCGATGGCTACCCCGGCCAGACGATCGGCTTCGGCGAACGGACCTTCTCCCGGCTCCGCATCACGATCACCGACACGAACCTGCCCCGCATGGACCGCTACGTCGGGGTGTCCGACGTCGGCATCGCAGAGGTTGGCATACCGGGCGTCGAGCCCGTGACCGAGTGGATCAGGCCTCCGACCGATCTGTTGGAAGCGGCAGGCACGGACGCGCTGGCGCATCCGATGACCTGGCTGTTCACCAGGAGGGCGGCCAACCCCTCCGAGGTCGTGGTCAGCGACGAGGAACGGCTCATGCGCCGGATCCTCGACAACCCCGTCGAACGCTCCTACACCGTCTACGGCTCCGTGCGTGCGTCGACTCTGTCGACCGACGACTTCGTCGACGACCTGGTCGGGGTCGAGGGCGCCCGCGCGACCGCGGACGTGCGCCTGGCCGGTGACCTGCGCTCGCGGGCGACGAGCGCGATCGACCGCGATCCGACAACCGCGTGGCAGACCCCGATCAACTCACCTGTCGGCCACACACTGCAGGTCAGCTCGGCTGAGCCGTTCGACGTCGACGGCATCGAGATGACCGTGAGACGCGACGGGCTGCACTCGGTGCCCACAGTCGTGACTGTCCGCGCCGACGACAGCGAGCTGCAGCGCATCGAGGTTCCGCCGATAGGCATCGGCGAACGAGCCGACCGTGCCGGCACCGCGACGGTGAGCCTGCCGTTCGAGGCCAGCGATGTGACCGACCTGCAGCTCACGATCACCGAGGTCGAGGAGGCGAACTCGATCGATTGGTTCGGCGGGTCCACCACGATCCTCCCGGTGGCGATCGCAGAGCTGGGACTCCCGGTGCGCGCAAGTGTGCCCGACCCCGCGACCATGATCGATGACCGCTGCCGGGATGATCTGATAACCGTCGACGGCACGGCAGTGCCTGCGAGGATCGACGGCACCGTGGGCGATGTGCTCGACGGGTCGCTGATGGAGTTGAGGGGTTGCGGACCGGTCGGGGTGCCCTCGGGTGAATCCCGCCTGGAGACCACCTCCGGCGCCGAGAGCGGCTTCGACGTCGACCGTCTGGCCCTTTCGTCGTCGCCTGGTGGAGAACCCGGCCGGGACACGCTCGCGGATGGTCCCGAACCCGCTGCGGACCCACCCGACGAGGAGTTGACACGTCCGGGCGAGCTCACCTGGCGGATGGAGGTACGCCACGCCGAGGACCCCTATTGGGTCGTGCTCGGACAGTCCCACAGTCCGGGGTTCCGCGCGACTCTCGAAGACGGTGAGGGCAACTCGGTCGATCTCGGTGAGCCGGTCCTGGTCAACGGCTACGCCAACGGGTGGCAGGTGGACCCCCGCGAGGTCGGAGCAGATGCGGTCATCACCATGACCTTCGCTCCACAGAGGATGGTCTGGATCGCGCTCGCGTTGTCAGCGCTCGGGGTGCTCGTCTGCGTCGCGTTGCTGATCCGGCCGCCGAAGTGTTTCGCCGGGCGCCCATCCGACGCGAGCACCTCTGGGGGGACCACGTCCAACGGGACCACGGCGGACGTGATGGCACCCGGTGTGACCGTCGCCGCGGTGGAGCCGTTCGGTACCGAATCGCCCCCGGTCGCGCCGGGGCGTGCGGCGGTCGCAGCGGCGGTGATCGGCGTCGTGACCTTCCTCGCCGCCGGCTGGGCGGTCGCGATCGGGGTCGCTGCGATCGGCTTCGTCGCCCTCGCTCTGCCCCGCGGCCGGGTGGTCCTGCGGGTCGTGGGCATCGGCCTCTTCGCCGCCGCAGCGGGATTCGTCATCGCGAAGCAGATCCGCGGCGCCTACGTGGTCGACTTCAACTGGATGAACCTCTTCGAGGTGACCCACGCATGGACCCTCGCTGCCATCGCTTTGCTGGTGGTCGACCCGGTGGTGGGCCGGTTCAGGTCAGGGGCTTGCGACAGACCGCGAACAGAACCAGCGTCTCATCGGTGATCGCGTGCTCGGGACCTACGAACAGGTCGGCATCGGTGATACCCGAGGCACCGCCGGTCTGGTCGGTGTTGGTGAACCGGTAGGCCACGCGCCTCCCGGTGGCGTGGAGCCACACGAAGGCCCGCCTCGGCAGGCGGTGGCGCAGCCCCCAGGGATCGAGCCGCAGCAGCTTCTCGGCCATCGCCCGTCGCTTCGCGAAATCGGCGAGGACCGCCTCGTTGCCCTCCAGCCCGAGGATCTCGACCTCGGCGAAGTGGCGTTCCAGCATCGAACGCAGGCTCGCGGAGCTGAACAGGTGCACGTGGTAGGGGTTCTCGAAATCGGCCGGCTCGTTGGGGGTGAGGAAGAACGCCGTGCCCTCCGGAGCGAGCACACGGGCGACCTCGGCCACGTGGGGCGCGGGGTCGGTGAAGTGCTCGATCAGATGTGACGAGCACACGTTGTCGAACGCATCACTGCGAAGGCCGAGCCTCGTGCCGTCCGCGCACTCGGTGCGGAGTCCGGCGCGACCGTGGACGCGCACAGCCTCCGCCGCGGTCTCGGGGTCGTAGTCGACACCGACCACGAAGCGCTCCGGGCCCACGAAACCCACGCTCTCGTCTCCCAGGCCACAGCCGATGTCGAGGAAGCGGCCAGTGCCCACCCGCTCCGCCACCTCCCGGTAGCCGGCGGCGTGCAGGGCGAGCAGGGAGTCGGGCGTGGCACCCTGCACGGGTCGTTCTCCGGTCAGTTTCACAGTCGTGTCTCTCGAGGGTCGTTGCGGTTCCCGGGCGTCGGGGACTCAGCCAATAGCATATGGGCCTTGTTGAACACCCCTGTGGCAGACCGATCGGTGCGTGCGCGCATAGCCGAGATGGCCGATCGCGCCGGGATCCGCACCGTGCACATGCTCGCCTGGCGCGACCTCGACGACGACGAGGCCGGCGGTTCGGAGGTACATGCCCACAACATCACCTCGATCTGGGTCCAATCCGGCCTCGAGGTGACCCACCGCACCTCGCGCTCGCTCGGACGACCGGCTGAGGTGATCCGAGACGGCTACCGAGTGATCCGCCGCGGCAGCCGGTACTCGGTGTTCCCCCGGGCAGCGATCGCCGAGGCCGCCCATCGCTACGGCCGGGCGGACGCCCTGGTGGAGATCTGGAACGGGATGCCCTTCGGCTCGCCGATCTGGCGGCGGGGACCCCGGGTCATCTGGTTGCACCACATCCATGGCCCGATGTGGCACATGAGCCTTCCCAAGCCGCTCGCACATGCCGGCGTCGCGCTCGAGGAGCGCCTCGGGCCCGTCATCTACCGCAACCAGCCGATCGTCACCCTGTCGCGCTCGTCCGAACAGGAGCTCCTCGAGCTCGGTTTCCCGGCATCGAACGTGACGGTCATAACGCCGGGGGTCGACCCGGGCTTCACCCCTGCCGGCCCGAAGAACCCCACTCCCCTGGCGATGGCGGTGGGAAGGCTGGTACCGGTCAAGGACTTCATCCGGCTGGTGCGGATCTGGGCGAAGGTCCACGACAAGGTCCCCGATGCGGAGCTGGTGATCGTCGGTGAGGGCTACGAGCGCCCTGCGATCGAAGCCGAGATCGATGCGCTGGGCATCGGCGGCCGGGTCCGGCTGCCCGGGCGGATCTCCGACGCTGAGCTGCTCGACCTCTACCGACGCAGCTGGGTGGCGACCTCGGCGTCGGTGCGCGAAGGGTGGGGCATGACCCTCACCGAGGCGGCGGCGTGTGGCACGCCCGCGGTGGCGACCGACATCGCGGGCCATGCCGATGCGGTTGCTCACGACCGCTCCGGACTGCTCGCCGGGAGTGACGAGGACCTCGCGGGAGCGCTCGTGGCGGTGCTGACCGACGAGTCCCTGCGCTCGCGCCTGGCCACCGGGGCCCTCGAACGGGCAGCGGAGCTGACCTGGCAACAAGCGGCGGTCGCCAACTTCGAGATCCTCGCCCGGGACGCGATCGCACGCGGCCGATGAGCGAGTTCGTCCTCGGAGTCGACCTCGACGGGGTGTGCGCCGACTACAACACAGCCTTCCGCCATGCCGTCGCCCGTCATCGCGGGATCTCCCCCGGCGAGCTCACCGCCGAGGTGAGCTGGGACTTCGTCGAATGGGACCTCGACCGTGAAGCGTTCCTCGATCACCACCACCGCGCGGTGCGCGAGGACGGGCTGTTCCGCAACGCTCCACCGATCGAAGGTGCATCCGAAGCACTCTGGAGGCTCTCGGACGCAGGTGTGTGGATCCGCATCATCACGCACCGCCTCGTGGACAACTGGTCACACGCGCGCGTGGTGGCTGACACCGTCGAATGGCTCGACGATGCACGCATCCCCTACCGCGACATCTGCTTTCTGGGTCACAAGCCCCAGGTGGAAGCGGATGCGTACATCGATGACGCTCCCCACAACATCGTTGCGTTGCGGGCCACCGACAACCCCACGATCGTGTTCGACCAGCCCTACAACCGCGACCTGCCGGGTCCCCGTGCCGGCTCCTGGCGCGAGGCCGAGACCCTCGTCGCCGACCTCGTAGCACAGCGCACCCCTGGATTCCAGGGTCAGCTCCCAGGCATCGATCCAGGCACCGAGCGTCTGGATCGCCGTCGCAACCCCACAGGATGACGATGTCCACGCTCGAAGATGCCCTGGTCTGACCTGCTGCGCACGGTGGCGCTCACTGCGGTCTTCGGTGCTCCGCTCGCGCTCAGCGTCTGGGCGCTGCTCGACGCCGCCCGGCGTCCCCAATGGGCCTGGGCCCTCGCGGAGCGCAACCAGGTGGCGTGGATGGCGATGATCCTCGCCGGCGTCCTGTTGGTCTGCGGCGGCGTCGTCGTAAGCGGCTGGTACCTGTGGAGGGTCCGCCCCCTGGTCGCAGCCGCCGAGGACGGCCGGCTGCCCGACCGCTAGGAGCGTGGGTCGGTAACGCAGATCCGGTGCATGAAGATGCAGCAGCTGCTGTGGTGTCCGAGGA
>CAYVYG010000069.1:0-11625 GCA_964454385.1 uncultured Microthrixaceae bacterium | reverse complement strand
GGTGGGGATGCTCCAGATGACCTCGATGATGTTCTCCTCGGTGGGCGAGGAGCTCTTCGCCGGGCTCGGCGACGCGGTCGGTTCGGTCGGGGTCGACCTCGGCTCCGACGTCGGCACGGTTCTCGTGGAGCTCGGCGTGGATCTCGGCGAGGGCGATGCGCACGTCTCGTCGGGCATGCTCTCGATCGGCCTGCCGGCCTCCCCGCGGGTGAGGGGACGGGCTGAACCGGTGCCGATCTCCGGGCACCGCGCGGCTGTGAGCCTGGCGACCAGCGGTGTGGACCACATGGCCAGCCAGCTGCTGCAGAGCGCTCTGGGCGACATCCCTTCGCCGGTCGAGCTCGACGTGGATCTCGGGGACCGCCGGGTCGCTGCGATGCTTCGCCAACCGAGAGTGGTCTCTGACCGCTTCCCCGACCTGCGATCGAGCGTCCACACCGACGTCTCGGTGCAGCTGCGCGGTGGGCGCATCGAGGTGTCGCTCGTGTCGGCCTGGTTGGAGCTGCCATCACCGGTGCCTTCGTTCGTAAACGACTTCAATCGCCGTCTCGGTGAGTTGTGGTCGATGGCCCCGCTTCGGTTCCGATTGCCCAAGCGACTGGAGATCCCACTGGGGGGCAGTGGTGGCACCACCCTCGGGGTGCACGTTGACGACCTGCGCGTCGGCTCCTCGGGTGTGGGCGTTGCGCTGGTGCTGGACTGACCCCGATGGCGCCACCCCCGATGGCACAGCCGCCGCTGGACCGAGGTGTCGGAGCGACCGTTCCCGGGCTGTGGCGGGACCCCGGAGCGGTGTCGCTCAACAGGCTCCCGATGCTGCCCGCGGGTTGGGTTCCGTGTCCCGACGTCGCCACCGCCCGGGTGCTGACGGGCCCGCGGTCATCGGATCCCCGGTCACCGGGGGTCGGCGCTGTAGGCGCGCGGGACCGGATCGGCTCGCCGTGGTGGTTGTCCCTCGATGGTGAGTGGGAATTCGAGCTGTTGGAGAACCCGGAGGCGCTCGACGGCTCACACCTGATCGGTGGCGACCTCCCCGGGACCGCTGTGGTGCCGGGAGCGTGGACCACCCAGGGCCACGGGAGCCCGCTGTACACCAACGTCGTGATGCCCTTCGGCGGCGAACCGCCGGCGGTGCCCGATGACAACCCCACCGCGGTCCACCGGCGCACGATCGAGGTTCCCGCCGCCTGGGACGACCGCCGGATCGTGCTTCGGGTCGGCTCGGCGGAGTCGATGGCGATCGTGTACCTCGACGGTGCACTCGTCGGCGTCGGCACCGACAGCCGGTTGCCCGGCGAGTTCGATCTCACCGATCATGTCGCAGCGGGTGGGGTCCACACCCTCGCGTTGGTCGTTCCGCGGTGGTCCGCGCAGACCTGGCTCGAGGACCAGGACCAGTGGTTCCACGGTGGGCTCCAGCGCAGCGTCGCCCTCTACAGCACCGCACCGACCTGGGTCTCGACCGCCAAGGTCACCACAGGACTCGCGCGACTCGCGTCCCGGCCCGGTCGGGAGACCACCGGCACCCTCGAGATCGACGTGCTCGTCGAGGGTGCGGGCTGCACCGAAGATGGCTGGACCCTCTCAGTCACACTCGAGACCCTCCGGGGTCGCGAGCTCGCCGGCAGCGGTGCGCTGGAGGTGCCCCACTGGGACGACTCGGAGATGTTCCTGGCGCTCGCCGGTTCGATGTTCACCGAGGCCGGGCGGGTGCGCAGCCGCATCGAGGTGTCCGGGATCGAGCCCTGGTCGGCCGAGTCGCCTCAGCTCTACCGGGTCGTGGTCACGCTGGCCGACCCCGAGGGCACCACCGTGCAGGTCGGTGCGCTGCGCGTCGGGTTCCGCCGGGTCGAGGTCGCCGACCGCGAACTGTTGATCAACGGCGCTCCGGTGATCATCCGCGGGGTCAACCTTCACGAGCACGACCCCCACCGCGCGAGGGCGGTGAGTCGGGACCACACCCGGCGTGACCTGGAGATGATCAAGGCAGCGAACCTCAACGCGGTGCGCGGCGCCCACTACCCCCATGACGAGCACCTCGGCGAGCTGTGCGACGAGCTCGGTCTCTACCTCGTGGACGAGGCGAACGTCGAGAGCCACGCACGGCAGTGGTCGCTCTGCCACGACAGCCGCTTCGAGGCATCGATCATGGCGAGGACCACCAGGATGGCCGAGCGAGACGTCCACCATCCGAGCGTGATCATGTGGTCCCTCGGCAACGAGTCGGGTTACGGCCGCGCCCATGACGCCGCCGCGGCCGCGCTGCGCCGCTTCGATGACAGCCGGCCGCTGCACTACGAGGGTCCGTTCATGTTCGACATCGACGCGCCGGCACCCGTGAGCGACGTGGTGTGTCCCATGTACACCCCTGTCGACGAGCTCGTCGACTGGGCGCAACGCGCCGAGGACCCCCGGCGACCGCTGATCCTGTGTGAGTACACCCACGCGATGGGCAACGCCTGTGGCGGACTGGTCGAATACGACGACGCCTTCGAGACCCACCCGGGTCTGCAGGGAGGTTTCATCTGGGAGTGGTGCGAGCACGGGATCCCCCGACCCGACGGCACCACCGGTCCCAGCGGCGCGCCGAGCTGGGGCTACGCCGGCGATTTCGGCGAGCCCTCCGAGGAGGGCAACTTCGTGCTCGACGGCCTCGTGGGTGCCGACCGCACACCGCACCCGGCGCTCGAGGAGGTCCGCTACCTCGGACGGCCGCTGCGCACGCGCCTGGTCGAGAGCCGACCTACCGGCGCGACCCTGGAGCTCGCGAACCAGCGATGGTTCACCGACACCTCCGATCTCGTCGGCCACTGGGAGTTGACCGTCGACGGCGAGCCGGTGAGTGGCGGTGAGCTCCTGGCGAAACGGCCCCTGGCTCCGCGCCGGGTGGTGACGCGCTCGATCAGATGGCGCCGGTCGCTGGTGCGAGCCGGTTCGGAGGTACACCTGACCGTCCGCTTCACACGACGATCTGCGACCTCATGGGCTCCCCGGTCACAGCTGGTCGCATGGGACCACTTCGATCTGACGCGCTCCGTGGGGGTGGGCGGGGGTCGCGTGAGCGCTCGCAGCGACCGGGCCGCACGCGGCGCCGGCGGTGCGGTGACGTCGCCATCGGCGGGGGCGCTGACCGGCGCAGCGGAAACCTCACGACCCGGAACGGTCGCTTCGCGACGCGGTCCGCTGACGCGGTTCGTGCCCTTCGGGTTCACCCCCACGCTGTTCCGCGCGCTCACCGACAACGACGGGATCAGCCACGGTTGGATGCGGGGGCTCAACGGATCGCTCACCAGGTGGGTGGACGAACTGGCGCTGGATCGTTGTGAGTGGGACCCCGACCGGGGCCTGTTGCAACCTCCGAGCCAGGTGCCGCCGCTCCGGGTCCGGGCGCGTCTCGGCGATGCGGGCAGCGGGTGGCAGCGTCTGAGCATCGAGTTCGATCTGCCCGAGGAGCTCGCGGATCCGCCGCGGCTCGGCATCGTCTGGGAGCTGCCCCCGCAGCTCGAGCACCTGGAGTTCTTCGCGGACGGCCCAGTCGATTGCTACCCCGATCGCCGCGCCGGCTGCGTCGCCGGTCACTTCGTCTCCACGGTGTCAGCGCAGTACGTCGACTACGGGATGCCCCAGGAGCACGGCCACCACACGGGCCTTCGATGGGTGGCGCTGCGAACCGCCCGGCGCGGACCGGGGCTGATGGTGGCCACCGTGTCGCCCCCCGGCACCGGCCCGTTGGCGGGCCCGGGGTTCTCCGCCCGACACCACAGCGACGACGAGTTGTGGGCCGCGAGCCACACCGGTGACCTCGCGCCACTCGATGGCGCCCGTGCGACCTGGTTGTCGATCGACGTGGCCCAGCGCGGCCTCGGCCAGTCCTCTCTCGGCCCCGAGACGCGCGAGCGGTTCCGGATCCCTGCGGGTGAACACCGCCTGGAGCTGTTGTTGCGACACCTCGACCGCACCACCGGCCCCGATGACCTGACCCGGCTCTACCGCGATCGCCCCGGACGTCCGCCTGGCTGACCTCCGGGCTGGTTGTCGGGCGTTCGGTTCCCGGGGGTGAGCGGGAAGGTGGATGTCCGTTCGGCCGGTCGGGTGGCGCTCAGCCGCCGAACGAATCCGCCGCCTCGGCGAGGCCGTCGCGGAAGTCCGGGTGTGCGATCCGCGCGAGAGCCCGGGCCCGCTCGGCGACGGTGAGGCCCTGGATCTCCGCGGTTCCGTGCTCGGTGATCACCACGTCCACCTGGTGGCGGGGGGTCGTGACGGTCATGTCGGTGGGCAGCCTGGTCACGATACGGCTCACCGGGCCCTCGGAGGTCTGCGCGACGGAGTTCAGGCACACCAGTGAGCGGTCCTCGAGTTGGAGCCCGGTCGCCGCTATGAAGTCCTCGTGCCCGCCGGTGCCGGAGTGCTGGCGGCCGTCGACGGTGTCGGCCGCGACCTGCCCGTAGAGATCGACCGCCAGCGCACCGTTGATCGACACGAAGTTGCGGTTGGTCGCGATCATCCGCGAGTCGTTGACCATGTCGACTGGCAGGAACCGCACCTCGGTGTTCTCGTGGAGGAACTCGTAGAGCTCCGATGTGCCCGCAGCGAAGGTGGTGATCGAGTAGCCGTCGTACTCGCCCTTGTCCCGGTTCGTGACCTTGCCGGCGCGGTGGAGCCGCATCAGGCCGTTGGTGAACATCTCGGAGTGCACTCCGAAGTTTCCCCCGGGGCCTTCCGCCAACATGGTGGCGATCATCGAGGGAATCGAGCCGATGCCGGTCTGGATGGTGGCGCCGTCGGGGATGAACTCCGTTGCGTTCTCAGCGATCGATCTGTCGGTCTCGGATCCGTCGGGTTCCGCGAGGTCCACCGGTGCGCCGTCCGACTCGAAGGCGATGTCGATCTCGTCGATGTGAAGCGAATGCGGGAACTCCGGGGGGAGCCCGTAGGTGCGGGGGAACGCCTCGGAGTACTCGATGACGAGCACGCGATCGGGGTCGCGTGCGCAGCGGTGCAGCTCGTCGACCGTCGCTCCCGCGTGCAGCGACAGCGAGAGGTTGCCCTCGGCGTCGGGCGGCGCGGTTGCGAAGGCGAGCACCCTCGGGGATTCCTTCTCCAGGATCGGCCCGAACCGACGGAAGTCGGCAGGCACGTACTCGATCCGGGCGCCCGAGTCCACCAGGTAGCGCTCGGCCGGACCGAAGAAGCCGCTGCGGAACGAGACGTTGGGGTTCTGGAACACGCTGTAGATGTCGGTCAACAGCGCCCCTGCCACCTCGAGGTTCTCCCAGTCGTCGCGTTCTCCCAGCGCGTGCAGGAACCTCGGTGGGTGACAGGGCCCGAGCCCGAGCCCGAGGCGGTCGCTCGATCCGAGCAGCGCCACGGCCTCAATGGCGGATCCGACCATGCGTGCCATGGTCAGACGAGGCTGCGCTGGATGTCCGCTATCCGGGTGGGCAACTCCTCGAGGGGGACGGGTTCGCACACCGCCACTCCCTGTGCCATGTCGCATCCCATCGAGCGCAGCGCTTCGAGGGTCCGGTCGTCGGTGACGCCGAGGGCGGTCACCTCGATGCCGATCTGGTGGCACAGCTCGACGGTGGAACGCACCACCGCTTCGTCCGCGGGAATCGAGGTGAGCGTCGCGATGTAGCTGCGGTCGATCTTCAGCGAGTCGACCCCGAGTCCCGAGACCGCCGACAGCGAGGTGAAGCCGGCTCCGAAGTCGTCGATCGCGACGGTCATGGCGAGGTCGTGGAGCTCCTCGACCATCTCGGCGGCGCGGATCGTGTCCTCTGTGATCAGGGTCTCGGGGATCTCCACCTCGAGGCGTCCGTGGGTGAACAGCCCCTCGGCGGCAAGGAGCCCGATCAGGCCCTCGAGACCGCCGACAGCCGAGGCGTTGCCCAGGTTGATCGCCACCGTCTGGTCGAAACCCGAATCAACGAGCCAGCGAGCGGCTCCGGCGGCTTCGCCGACGACCCAGCGCGGGAGAACATCGGGTATCCCGGATCGTTCGGCCAGCTCCAGGGACTCGTCGGCTCTGCGGTCGCCGTCGGCCCAGCGCAGCAGCGCCTCGACCTTCGAGATCCGGCCTGTGCGCAGATCGAGCACCGGTTGGTACCGGAGCTCCATACGCCCGTGGCCGACCCCTTCGCGCACCTCGTGGAAGAGCCCGGAGGGCGCGAGCCGGTCGTCATCGGAGCCGATGAGCCAGGGCCTGTGCTGTGCGATCGCGCGGCGCAGCGCGTCCTCGGCGTCGCGCAGCAGGATCACGTGTGCGTCGGTGGAGTCCGCCGAAGCGGCACCGACCACCGCCTGGACCGACACCGCCTCGCCCCTGATGTCGAAGGGCACCGCGAGCGCCGCGGTCGCACCCTGGACCAGCACCGTCAACTCCTCGTGGCCGCTCAACGAGTCGAGAAGGAGCGCCAGGCGCTGCTCGCCCAGGCGCGCGACCATCCCTGCGCCGCGGGCCACCTCCTGGAGTCGTCGTGCCACCTCGAGCACCACGGTGCGATCGGCCGTCGAGCCGTGTGCGGCGACGCTGTGAACCGGAGCGTTGACCCCAGCGCCGGTGTGGCCCCTGGCGGGTCCGGCTGTCTCCACCACCACCAGTCCCACCTCGCGGAGCTCCCCGTGAGCGAGCTCGGCCAGGTGGTCCTGCATGGCCGCGAGGTTCGACAGCCCTGTCGCCTGGTCGGTCAGAGCCCGCTCGCGCAGGCGCGATTCGACAGCGGTCTGCACGGTCACGTCGTCGATGCGCATCGAGATGGTCCCGTCGGACAGACGCGAGAGCTTCACGTCGAGCACCTGGTCCACGAGCTCGGAGAGACCGAGCCGGGCGAACGACAGATCCTCGCCGGTGTGGGCCACGCCGAAAGCCGCGTTCTGGAGCAGCTGGCCGGTGTCCTCGGTGAAGACCTCCGCGAGCGACACCAGCGAATCGCGCCCGAGCAACCTGACCGCGGCGGGGTTCAGCTCGGCGACCTCGAAGCTCGTCGGGTCGGTCTGGTCGGTCAGCGACAACATGATGACCGCGGAGTCGGATCGTTCGATCACCTCTGCGGCCCTCGACCTGGCAGCTCTCGCAGCGGCATCGCGGCTCACGTCGACCAGGGCGTAGGTGAGCGGCTGGTCGATCCCGCGCACGGTCACACCGAAGCGGAAGTGACCGTAGGTCCCGTCCACGCGCCTCAGTCGGATGACAGCCGCTTCGCCCGAGGAGTGCGTGGCGGCGGTCCGGAACGCGGCGAGGTCGTCCACGTGCACGATGCCCCGCAGGGTTCCGGGAGCGAGGAAGGCTGCGGGATCCCATCCCAGGACGTCGAAGCACGATTGGGAGACGTGGTGGCTGTCGGCTCCCGCGGCGGTCTGTTGGACCAGGATCAGGCCTGCGTCCGCGATGCTGGCGTCGTAGGCGGATCGCAGGTCACGCAGTGCGGCTTCGGCCCTCGAACGCTTCACCAACGGCAGTCCCACGGCCGTCATGCTAGATGCTCGCCCTGTGCGGTTACACCATTGTCGAGAGGGTCCCTGTTTCCTGTTGGACAGGCTGGGCGTGAGCAGCATCCACGGAGCGTGGTTGCTCCACCACTAGCGTTCTAGGGAGTGAGAGTCGGTGGTCGCTTCGGCCGGCCAGCGCACAGGTGACGACATGAACAAGCTCCTCCAGGTACTCGCAGTCCTAGCGATATCGGTGGTGGTGGTCGCGCTCTGGCGGAGCCCGGCGACAGCCGCCGGCGACGTGGGAGAGGTCATCGGCTGGGCGGCAGGGTTGGTCCAGGAGGGTATCGGGCGCTTCGCCGACTTCATCTCGGAGTTCTGAGCCGGCCGCGATGCCCGCCCGGTTGCGCGTCCCCAGGATCCAGGTTCCGGACCGGGTACGTTCCTGGCACCCGGAGCGGATCGT
Organism: uncultured Microthrixaceae bacterium; assembly: GCA_964454385.1. Lineage (GTDB taxonomy): Bacteria > Actinomycetota > Acidimicrobiia > Acidimicrobiales > Microtrichaceae > JAMLGJ01. Next base: position 3,728 of record CAYVYG010000069.1, on the reverse strand, counting down.
GGCCGACCTGCTGCTCGCCGACGAGAAGGTCTACGAGATGGCTTCACCGGACTGGTGGGTGGTGGCGCTCGACCAGGCACCGCTGGCGCTCGGTGGGCTCCTGTTGTCGTTGTTGGCAGCGGCCCTCGTCGGCTCGGCGGCCGCGTTGCTGTTGCTGGTGGTGCTGCTGGCGGCGCTCGCGTGGAAGGTGCTCGATGCCTGGCACACGCGCTACGTGCTCACCGACTTCCGGGTCCTGCGGACGTCGGGCGTGCTCGACCGCAACGTGGAGTTCATCCCCTGGCGCAAGGTCACCGATGTGAGCCTGCGGCGCTCCTTCTGGCAGCGGATGGTGGGTGCGTCGACGATCCGCATCGAATCGGCGAACGAGGCGTCGCAGTTCCGGGCGATGACCGACGTGCGCAACCCGAAGGAGTTCTTCCGGGTGCTCCAGGAGGTGATGGCCGCCTTCAGCGGTCATGTGGAGCTCTAGGACCCGTCGGCGGGGCGCGTGTCGGCGGGGCGCTTGTTGGTCGGGCCGCGTGCTAGCGGGGCGCGTGCTAGCGGGGCGCGTGTTGACTCAAGCGCCGGTCTCCAGTCACCGAGTGCCATATGCGCACTGGCTGACTCGCCAAGCGCGCTCAAGCCAACCAGCGTCGGGTGCGCGGGGCCTGCCGCGTCCGCCGATGGGTACTGCTGGCAGCGCCTGGCGATGGCTGCGGCCCAGGCTCAGGGTTCAGGCTCGCCGAGGGTGACCTCGACCGACGGCCCGGCTTCTCCATCAATCTCTTCTGTTTCGAGCGCACGCACCCGGCCGGCGTCGACGACGTCGCCGACGACGGTGGCGAGGATCGACAGGCGCTCAGGAGTGTCCCTGACCACCACCCGTTCGACCGGGTTGCGCATGGAGACCTTCGCAGCCGACTTCGCGGCCCTGATCTCACCAAGCACCGCGGCTGCGACTGCGAGCGCGTCGGGTGCGGATTCCCCGGCGGGCACCGCCGCCTCGGCCGCACTGGGCCAAGCGGTTCGGTGCACCGATCCCTGCATCCACCACGACCACACCTCCTCGCAGGTGAAGGGTAGGAACGGTGCGAACAGCCGCAGCACGACCGACAGCGCCAGCTCAAGGGCCGCCCGAGCCGATGCGACAGCCTCGACTCCGTAGTCGCCTTCGCCGTAGGCACGGGTCTTGACGAGCTCGAGGTAGTCGTCGCAGAACGCCCAGAACCACGCTTCGGTCCGTTCCAGAGCGCGTGCGTAGTCGAACTCCTCGAACGCCCGGGTCGCCTCGGTGATCAACTCGGCGAGACCAGCGACCATGGAGGTGTCGATCTCCTCGGTGACCTCCGCCGGATCGGTCAGGGTCGTCTCTCCGGTGTCACCGTCGATCGCGAACCCGAGAGCGAATCGGCTCGCGTTCAACAACTTGATGGCGAGGCGCCTGCCGACCTTCATCTGGGCTTCGTCGAAGGCCGTATCGGTCCCCGGGCGCGCGCTGGCAGCCCAGTACCGCACAGCATCGGGGCTGTGGGCCTCCAGCAACTCCGTGGGCACCACCACGTTGCCCTTCGACTTGGACATCTTCTTGCGGTCCGGGTCGAGGATCCATCCCGACAGCGCGGCGTGGCGCCAGGGCGCCCGACCGAACTCGTAGTGGCTGCGCACCATGGTCGAGAACAACCAGGTTCGGATGATGTCGTGGCCCTGGGGTCGCAGGTCCATGGGGAACGTGGCTGCGAACAGCTCCGGGTCGACCTCCCAGCCGCAGGCGATCTCGGGGGTGAGCGACGAGGTCGCCCAGGTGTCCATGATGTCGGGGTCCCCGACGAAACCTCCCGGCGCACCGCGGTCGTCGTCGCTGAACCCGGGCGGGCACTGCGCCTGCGGGTCGATCGGAAGTTCTGTCTCCTCGGGGACGATCGGTTCTTCGTAACGCGGCTCGCCGTTGGCATCGACGGGGTACCACACAGGGATCGGCACCCCGAAGTAGCGCTGGCGCGAGATCAGCCAGTCGCCGTTGAGCCCTTCCACCCAGTTCGTGTAGCGGTGCTGCATGAAACCCGGGTGCCAATCGAGCTCGTCGCCGCGTGCCACCAGTTCGGATCGCAGGTCCTCGGAGCGTCCTCCGTTGCGGATGTACCACTGGCGCGAGGTCACGATCTCGAGCGGCTTGTCTCCTTTTTCGAAGAACTTGACCGCGTGGGTGATCGGGCGTGGTTCGCCGACCAGCTCGCCCGAGTCGCGCAGCATCTCGACCATCTGGATCCGGGCGCCCCCGGCGGCCTTGCGAGCGATCCGCGAGTATGCGTCGCGACCGCGCTCGGTCGTGATCCACTCGGGTGGGTCCGCTTCGAAGCGCCCATCGCGGTCCATGCAGGCACGCGTTGGCAGCGCGAGCTCGCGCCACCAGGTGATGTCAGTGGTGTCGCCGAAGGTGCAGATCATTGCGATGCCGGTACCCTTGTCGGGCTCGGCGAGCTCGTGTGCCAGAACGGGCACCTCGACGCCGAAGACCGGGGTGGACACGGTGGTTCCGAACAGCGGCCGGTAGCGCTCGTCGTCGGGGTGCGCGACCAACGCGACACAACTCACCACCAGCTCGGGTCGTGTGGTGTCGATCACCACCGGCTCGCTCAGGTCGCCCTCGCCGGAGTCCGCGTCGCCGGAGTCCGCGTCGCCGGAGTCCGCGTCGCCGGACACCCGCCCGAAGGCGAGCGCATGGTAGGCGCCGGGCCGTTCGCGGTCCTCGAGCTCGGCCTGTGCGACCGCTGTCTGGAAGGTGACGTCCCAGAGACACGGAGCCTCACTCGAGTACGCCTCGCCGCGGGCAAGGTTTCGCAGAAAGGCACGTTGGGACACCCCCCGGGAGTGTTCGCTGATGGTGGTGTAGGTGCGGTCCCAGTCGACCGACAACCCGAGATGGCGCCAGGTTGCCTCGAAGGCCTCCTCGTCGACCGCGACGAGCCTCTCGCAGAGCTCGATGAAGTTGGGTCGGCTGATGGCCACGAAGTCGTTGCGCTTGGCAGCGGGCTTCTCGGGCGGCGTGAAGTCTGCGTCGTAGGGGACCGATGGGTCACAGAGCACGCCGTAGTAGTTCTCCACCCGTCGTTCGGTCGGCAGTCCGTTGTCGTCCCAGCCCATCGGATAGAACACCGCTCTTCCGGTCATCCTCCGGTATCGGGCGATCGTGTCGGTGTGGGTGTAGGAGAACACGTGCCCGACGTGCAGCGACCCCGAGACCGTGGGTGGCGGGGTGTCTATCGAGAAGACCTCGTCACGTGCACCGGTAGCGCCGAGCATCGAGTCGTCGAAGGCGTAGGTGCCCTCGGCGGCCCACCGTGATGACCACTTCTCGTCGAGGCCCTCGAGGATGGGCCGCTCCGGCACGGACCGGTCGCTTAGTGGGGTAGGTGGCTCGACGCGCATGACGAGGTCAAGGTAGTGGACACCGTGAGAGCGTCGGTCATCAGCATCGGCCGGCAGCTTCAGCGGCGGTTGCGGACCTCATCGCCGAGTGCTCTTCAGCGGCGGTTGCGCACCTCCTCGCCGGAGTGCTCTTGCTCTTCGGATCCGGCCCGTTTCCGGGACAGCAGCGTGTGGGCCTCGGGGTCGTAGTCGATCTCCCAGCGGTTCCACAGCAGCAGCCTCATGAGCGTCAGCGCGTTGTCGATCCCGAGCACCTCCTCGAGCTTTGCATGGAGGTCCTCGATCTCCTCAGGGGTGGCCATGGTGGTACTCCTCTCCTC
>CAYVYG010000068.1:0-11752 GCA_964454385.1 uncultured Microthrixaceae bacterium | reverse complement strand
TGTTTGCGGGCCGAATGTCCGCGGGTAGGAATCCGGCGCTCGCGCAGCTCTCGGAGGAGACGATGACCGACAGTTCTCAGGACGCGACACAACCGGTCCAGGCGCAGACCGGGGACGGCCCTGATGCGCACACCGCGACCAGCACCGGAACCACCGCCAACACCACCGGTAACAAGGTCGCAGTGGTGACCGGAGCGTCCGCGGGAATCGGCCGGGCCACCGCGGTGGCGTTCGCGGATGCCGGGTTCGACGTGACACTGCTCGCCCGCGGGCAGGCCGGTCTCGACGCCGCCCACGCGGAGATCACAGCCCGGGGCCGCCGCGCGCTGTCGGTGCCCACCGACGTGGCCGATCACGACCAGGTCGCCGCCGCAGCGGAACGCGTCGAGTCCGAGCTCGGCCCGATCGACGTGTGGGTCAACGACGCGATGACCACGGTGTTCGCGCCTGCCTGGGAGGTCGCACCCGATGACTTCAAGCGGGCGGTCGAGGTCACCTTCCTCGGGCAGGTGTGGGGAACCCTCGTCGCGCTCGAGCACATGCGCCCCCGCGACCGCGGCAACATCGTCAACGTCGGATCCGCGCTCGCGTTCATCGGCATCCCGTTGCAGTCCGCCTACTGCGCGTCGAAGTTCGCCTGCCGGGGCTTCTTCGAATCGATGCGCGCCGAGCTGCTGCATGAGGGCAGCAACGTGAAGCTCTCGATGGTGCACATGCCCGCGGTCAACACGCCGCAGTTCGACTGGTGCGAGACGACCCTCGAGAACCACCCCCAGCCGGTGCCCCCGATCTACGAGCCCGAAGCGGTCGCCCCCTACATCGTGCAGGCCGCACAGGACGGCCGCCGCTCGAAGATCGTCGGCTCCTGGAACCGGCTGGTGGTGGCCGCCGGAAGGCTGACCCCGGGCTACGGGAACCACTACGCAGCTCTCGGTGCCTGGGACACCCAGCTCATCTCACAGAGGGTCTCCCCGGAGCGCCGGGCCAACCTGCGCGAACCGGTCGACGACAGCTACGACGCCGGTGCCAGGGGCATCTTCGCGGACAAGGCGGGTGGCTTCTTCGACCCGAGCTTCCTCTCCTCGCTGCCCGACACCGCGCTCACCGTCGCCAAGGCCGGTGTCGCCTACGCAGAGGAGAAGCGCAACTGGTTGAGCCGCATCGACGACTCCGAACAACGTCGCCTGGCCGGTCTGGGAGCAGGTTTCGCAGCGGCGGCACTGCTGGGTCTCCGCAGGCGATGGCGGCGTGCGCGCAGTTGATCCATGGTGGTCGCCATGCTTGAAGTACGAGAATCGATAGCACCGGCTATCTCATGACCCGAACGGACGGGGCCACATCACACCGCCACGACTTCGACCAGGTCCTCCGCTCCGACGAAGTCGTCCGCATTTCGCGTGTAGAGACGCGCAGAGTGAGCGTGCGCGGTGGCGGCTATGAGCAGGTCCATCGTTCGGGCGCGTGGTCGGCGTCCCGCGTCCACCACCGCTGCCGCGAGTCTCCCGTAGCTCGAGGCCACTGCGTCGTCGACCGGCAGCGCGTCGAAGCGGTGCGCCAGGAACGACAAGCGTCGCAACCGCTCGGCCCTGATGCCGGGTTCGGCTGCTACGAGCACGCCGAAGTGGAGCTCGGCCATCGTGGCCGCACTGATTCCCAGCTGACCCTCCAAGGGCCCGACGTCGGTGGCGATGACGACGCTTGTGTCGAGGATGGCCTTCACGCGTCGCTCCATGGGTCACCCAGCGTCTGGTCGACGCGCTCCCGGTCGGTGTCCCATGCGGGGTCGGACGGTCCTTCGAACAGCTCCGCCACCGCCTCGAAGCCGACCCAGCGTCCGCGGCCGGCCGCAACCAGTCGGGCGCTCGGACGCCCGGCGACCGTGATCGTGAATTCTTCGCCCCGTTCCACGCGCCGCAGCAGTTCCGATGCGTCCTGACGTAGTTCCCGCAACCCGACTGTGCCCACGGCACCCATGGTAGCACAAGCGCTACCGACCTCGCCACGCTCGTTGGTTGACCGACGCTCGCGTTCATCGGTATCCCGTTGCGGTCCGCCTACTGCGCGTCGAAGTTCGCCTGCCGGGGCTTCTTCGAATCGATGCGCGCCGAGCTGCTTCATGAGGGCAGCAACGTGAAGCTCTCGATGGTGCCCGACGAGCGACGGCGGCAACATCGCGTCGATCAGAAACCTCACAGCGCAACGACTCGGACAGCAGTCTCGGGCCATGAGCCGTTCGCGTTCGGCGGCTGTGCGCTCGGCGTCGATCAGTGCCTGGTCGTTGAGAGCTATCCGCGCCTCGGTCACCGTCGTGTCTTCCGCGTTTGCGGCTGCAGCGAGCTTCCGGCGGAGCTCGTCATCGAGACGCACGCTGGTGCTCGATCGTGTCATGTCCATCGCCTTGCTGGGTGGTTCCAAGCATCTGTGGAACGCGTACCTCAGTGCATTGCATCGTGATGCGATTCGGATCGGCGTGCTGCGGCCCCGCATCGTGACTGGCACAAGCCGCGTGTTTGCTGCGGCGAGACATACGGGTAGAGCACGGGTGCAGCACCCAGAGCTGACCAACAGAACGGAGGACCACACATGGCCGACAAAGTCTCTGACGCACTCCTCGAACGGCTCCGGTCATGGGGTATCTACCGGGTGTTCGGTTTCCCCGGTGACGGGATCAACGGGATCATCGGAGCGTTCAACCGGGCCGGCAACGACCCCGAGTTCATCCAGGCCCGACACGAGGAGATGTCGGCTTTCATGGCCACCGGTCACGCCAAGTTCACAGGTGAGGTGGGCGTGTGCGTCGCGACCTCCGGTCCCGGCGCGGTGCACCTACTCAACGGCCTCTACGACGCGAAGCTCGACCATCAACCGGTCGTCGCGATCGTCGGCCAGCAGGCCAGCACCTCGCTCGGTTCGCACTACCAACAGGAGATCGACCTGATCTCGCTGTACAAGGACGTCGCGAGCGAGTACGTGCAGATGATCACAAGCCCCCAGCAGGTGGACATGGCGGTCGACCGGGCGATCCGCATCGCTGCAGCCGAGCGCATCGTCACCGCGCTGATCATCCCGAATGACATCCAGGAGCTCGACGCGGTCGACCAGCCCGCCCACGCGTTCAAGGTCAACCCCGGAAGCGTCGGCTTCGAGTGGCCCAGGGTGGTGCCCCCGGAGGATTCGCTGCGCGAGGCCGCCCGGGTGCTCAACGAGGGCGAGAAGGTGGCGATCCTCGTCGGCCAGGGAGCAAGAGCCGCGGCCGACGAGGTCATGCAGGTCGCGGAGACCCTCGGAGCGGGCGTGGCCAAGGCGCTGCTCGGAAAGGACGTCCTCGGCGACGACGAACCCGGGGTCACCGGCGCCATCGGACTGCTCGGCACCCGGCCCAGCTACGAGATGATGGCCGGCTGCGACACGCTGTTGATGGTCGGATCGAGTTTCCCCTACACCCAGTTCCTGCCCGAATGGGGACAGGCCCGCGGCGTGGAGATCGACATCGACCCCAAGATGATCGGCATCCGCTACCCGATGGAGGTGAACCTCGTCGGCGACGCGAAGGCGACCCTCGAGTCACTGATCCCGATGCTGGAGCGCAAGTCCGACCGGTCCTGGCGCGACAAGATCGATGAGAGCCTCGCCCAGTGGTGGCAGCTCGTCGAGGACCGCGCCACCACAGATGCCGATCCGATGAACCCCCAACGGGTGTTCTGGGAGCTGTCCCCGAAGCTCCCCGACGACGTGATCATCACCGCGGACTCCGGTTCGTCGACCAACTGGTACGCCCGTGATGTGAAGATGCGCCGTGGGATGCGCTCGTCGCTGTCGGGCACCCTCGCCACGATGGGCCCCGCCATGCCCTATGCCGTGGGGGCAAAGTTCGCGCACCCGTCGCGTCCGGTGCTCGCGATCGAGGGCGACGGGGCGATGCAGATGAACGGCATGAACGAGCTGATCACCGTCGGCAAGTACTGGCAGCGCTGGTCGGATCCCCGTTTCGTGTGCCTGGTGCTGCACAACAACGACCTGAACCAGGTCACCTGGGAGCAGCGCGCCATGTCGGGGGACCCGAAGTTCTCGGTCACCCAGGACGTACCCGATTTCGACTACGCGCGCTTCGCTGAGATGTGCGGGCTCGAGGGCATCCGCGTCGAGGACCCAGACGACACCGCCGGGGCCTGGGAGCGCGCATTCTCGGCTGCCCGCCCGACGGTGATCGACGCGGTGGTCAGCGCCGACATACCCCCCATACCGCCCCACATCGAATGGAAACAGGGCAAGGCGCTCCTCTCGGCGATGCTCCAGGGCGATCCGGACCTGGGCGGCATCGTGCGCCAGAGCACCAAGCAGGCGCTGCTCGACTACCTGCCCGGCCGCTGATGGGCACCGTCGCGGTGCCGGTCCCGACGACACGCAACTCGGGAGACGGATCGAGCGCCCTAGAACGCGAGCTGCGCGCCGCGGTGCGGGGCGAGGTGCGGTTCTCGGAGGGGGACCGGGCGCTGTACGCGACCGACGGCTCGAACTACCGCCAGGTCCCCATCGGGATCGTGGTGCCGCGCACCGTCGACGACGTGGTCTCCACCGTCGAGGTGTGCCGGCGCCACGACGCCCCGGTGCTCTCGCGAGGCGGCGGCACGAGCCTGGCCGGTCAGTGCTGCAACGTGGCGGTGGTCATCGACTGGTCCAAGTACCTCAACCGGGTCATCGAGATCGACCCCGAGGCCCGCATCGCGCGGGTGCAGCCCGGTTGCGTGCTCGATGACCTGCGTGACGCGGCGGGCGAGCACGGGCTCACCTTCGGGCCCGATCCGGCGACCCACAACCACTGCACCCTCGGGGGGATGATCGGCAACAACTCCTGTGGGGTCCACGCGGTGATGGCGGGGCGCACCTCCGACAACGTGGTGTCACTAGAGATCCTCACCTACGACGGCGAGCGCATGACCGTGGGCGCCACCAGCGACGACGAGCTGTCCCCGATCATCGCCGCGGGTGGCAGGCGCGGGGCGATCTACCGTGACCTCGCGGCGCTACGGGACCGCTACGGCGATGCGGTCCGCGAGCGCTATCCAGACATCCCGCGGCGGGTGTCGGGCTACAACCTCGATGACCTGCTTGCCGAGAACGGCTTCAACGTCGCGCGGGCCCTCGTCGGCTCCGAGGGCACCTGTGTGACCGTGCTCGAAGCCACCGTTCAACTCATCGAGAACCCCCCGGTGCGCAGCCTGTTGGTGCTCGGCTACCCGGACATCTACGCCGCGGGCGACCACATCCCCCAGATCATGGCGGCGGGCCCGACCGGTTGCGAGGGCCTTGATGAGCGCCTGTTCCGCCTCACCCGCGACGAGCGGCTGCACCCCCAGGCGATCGAGTTGATGCCCGAGGGCGGGGGGTGGCTGCTGGTCGAGTTCGGCGGTGCCGACAAAGAGGAATCCGACGCCAAGGCCCGCGCCCTGCTCGAGGAGCTCGAAGCCGGCGAAGACGCGCCGAGCTCGAAGCTCTTCGACGATCCCGACCAGGAGGAGCTGGTCTGGCAGGTGCGCGAGTCCGGCCTTGGGGCGACCGCGCACGAACCTGATGGCACCGACACCTGGCCCGGATGGGAGGACTCAGCGGTCCCACCCGACAAGGTGGCACCGTATCTGTCGGACCTGCGGGAGCTCTACGCGCGCTACGGGTTCCAGGCGTCGCTGTACGGGCACTTCGGTCAGGGCTGCATCCACACCCGGATCCCCTTCGACCTCGTGAGCGCCGAGGGGGTGGCCCAGTTCCGGTCGTTCCTCGACGACGCGGCCGATCTGGTGTTGTCCTACGGCGGTTCCCTCTCGGGTGAGCACGGCGACGGCCAGGCCCGCGCCGACATGCTGCCCAGGATGTTCGGCGATGAGCTCGTCGGCGCGTTCGGGGAGTTCAAGGCAATCTGGGACCCCGGTGGCCACATGAACCCCGGGAAGGTCGTCGATCCGAACCCGGCGACCTCCAACCTGCGCCTCGGCGCCGACTACGCCCCGTGGGAACCCGAGACGCACTTCTCCTACAGCTCCGATGGCGGCAGCTTCGCTCACGCCGGTGGCCTGCGCTGTGTGGGGGTCGGCAACTGCCGTCGCCACGACGGCGGCACGATGTGTCCGAGCTACATGGTCACCCGCGAGGAGAAGCACTCGACCCGGGGCCGGGCGCGGCTCCTGTTCGAGATGATGAACCGCGAGGTCATCACCGACGGCTGGCGCTCAGAGGAGGTCCGCGAAGCGCTCGATCTGTGCCTCGCCTGCAAGGGCTGTCTCGGTGACTGCCCGGTGAACGTCGACATGGCCACCTACAAGGCCGAGTTCCTCTCGCACCACTACAAGGGCCGGCTGCGGCCGGCGTCGCACTACTCGATGGGTTGGCTGCCGTTGCTCGCAGAGGCTGCGTCGCTCGCCCCGGGGGTCGTCAACGCCCTCGCGCACGCTCCCGGGCTCTCGAGCATCGCCAAGCGCGCCGGGGGCATCGACCGTGCCCGTGAGCTGCCCCGCTTCGCGCGGAGGACCCTGCGCAGCGAGCTCTCGGCGCGCGGCTACCGGGCGAGGTCTCGTCCGCTGTCGCGCGCAACGGTCCCCGGCGGCGGTCCCGGCGGTGAAGGTCACGGCAGGGGCTACGACCGCCCGGGGCGTGTGGTGCTGTGGCCCGACACGTTCACCAACCACTTCGATCCCCGAATCGGGCTCGCCGCGGTGGACGTGCTCGAACATGCCGGTTTCGAGGTGGTGATACCCGACAAGGCGCTGTGTTGCGGGTTGACCTGGATCTCCACGGGCCAGCTGAGCACCGCGAAGCGGGTGCTCGGTCGCACGGTCGCAGCGCTCGCACCGGAGGTCCGAGCCGGGGTGCCGGTGGTGGGACTGGAGCCGAGCTGCACCGCGACGTTCCGCCACGACCTCGGTGAGCTGTTCCCCCACGACCAGGACGCCAAGCGCCTCACCGAGCACACCTACACCCTCGCGGAGGTGCTGCGCGAGCACGCCCCGGGCTGGGAGCCACCGGCGATGCCCCGACAGGCGGTCGTGCAGACCCACTGCCACCAGGGCGCGGTGATGGGAACGAGCGCCGATGAGGAGCTCATGGCCGCCGGATCGATCGATGCGGACATGTTGGATTCGGGATGTTGCGGGCTGGCGGGCAACTTCGGGTTCACCGAGGGTCACCACGAGGTCTCGATCGCAGCCGCCGAACGGGTGATGCTGCCGGCGATACGCGACGCGTCGCCGGAGACGATCGTGATGGCCGACGGGTTCAGCTGTCGCACCCAGATCGGATACGGAAGCCGTCGTGAGGCGCTTCATCTCGCAGAGGTGCTCGCGATGGCGATCCACCAGGGTGAACCCGGTGCGCTGCCCCGCAACCGACCGGAACGCACCCGGATCGGTTCGCGGCTCCCGGGCGCATCGGCGCGGAGACGATGATGGAGCCTCTGGGCCACACCCGCTGGGTGATACCCGAGGGGTGGATCCCCGGGTGGAGCCACGGTCCCGCGCCCGAGCTCGTGAGCCACGAAGCAGCCTGTGTGCTCAACACCGGCGACGACGACGCACAGCTCGCGATCACGTTGTTCTTTTCCGACCGCGAACCGTCGGGCCCCTTCGAGGTGACCGTTCCGGCAAGGCGCACGGTGCACCTGCGCTTCTCGGAGCTGGCGGGCGGCGACGCCGTGGCTCCATCGACCTCGTACTCGTCGGTCATCGAGAGCGATGTGCCGGTTGTAGTGCAGCACACCCGCTTGGACACCCGCTCGTCGCGCAGCGCGCTGATGACAACGATCGCCCATCCGACATGACCCCGACCCGACATGTCCCCGAACCGTGATGAACCCGTACTGCCATGAGCGCTGAGCGGGCACCCGTCATCGAACAGCTGCGCTGCGAGGTGTTCTCGGTGCCCACGGTCGAGCCCGAGGCCGACGGCACCCTCACCTGGGACCACACCGGGGTCGTGGTCGTGTGGGCCGGCGCGGGTGGCGAGGAGGGACTGGGCTTCACCTATGGCCCACCCGCGTGCGCGACCGTGGTGCGAAGCGACCTCGCAGACGTCGTCTCGGGACGCGACCCGTTGGACGTGCCCGGGGCCTGGGAGGCGATGGTGCGCCACATCCGCAACCAGGGCCGACCCGGGGTGGTGTCGATGGCGATCTCCGCGGTCGACATCGCGCTGTGGGACCTCAAGGCGAAGCTGCTCGGGGTTCCGCTCGCCTCGTTGCTTGGGCGGGTGCGCGACGAGGTGCCGGTCTACGGAAGCGGCGGGTTCACCTCGATGGACGACGACGAGCTGCGGGACCAGCTCCGAGGCTGGGTGCGCGATGTCGGGGTGGGCGCGGTGAAGATCAAGATCGGTCAGAGCTGGGGAACCGAGACCCGGCGCGACCTCGACCGCGTGCTCGTGGCCCGCGACACGGTCGGTGCGCACGTCGGGCTGTTCGTCGACGCGAACGGTGGCTACACCCAGGGACAGGCAGAACGCATGGCGGCTCTGTTCGCGGACCTCGGTGTCACCTGGTTCGAGGAGCCGGTGTCATCCGATGACCTGACGGGCCTCGCCGCGATCCGCGCCCACACGGCCATCGACGTCGCAGCAGGTGAGTACGGCTACCACCTGGCGTACTTCGCCCACATGATCAACGCCGGCGCGGTCGATGTGATCCAGGCGGATGTCACCCGCTGCGGTGGGATCACCGAGTGGTTGCGGGTGGCCGCCCTCGCGCACGCCAACGGCCTCGACATCTCCGCTCACTGCGCGCCGGCGGTGCACGTGGCGCCGGCGTGCGCGGCACCCAACGCGCGCCACCTCGATTACTTCGCGGACCACGAACGCATCGAGGGGTTGCTCTTCGAGGGGGCGCCCCGACCGCGTGACGGCGCACTCGCGCCCGAGCTCTCGTCGCCCGGTCACGGCATCTCCCTGGCGACCGACCGAGCCGCGCGGTTCCGCAAGGAGGAACCGTGAACGCGGAGCCGAAGGACCGTGGCGACAGCGCCGCCGGTAGCGGCAGTGCTGATAGTGCCGGCCGTGGGGGCAGTGCTGATAGTGCCGGCCGTGGGGGCAGTGCTGATATTGCCGGTAATGCTGATAGTGTCGGCAGTGCTGAGAGTGCTGAGAGTGCTGAGAGCGATGGCGGGGTTGCTCCGCACGTGCTGCGCAACTACGCGCTCCTCGCCGACGGCGAGCGGGCGGCGGTCATCGGTCCCACCGGTGAGATCGCCTGGATGTGCTTTCCGGGCTGGGCGGACCAACCGCTGTTCACCTCGCTGCTCGGCGGTCCGAGCAGCTACACGGTGCGACCCCGCCGGCGTTACGTGTGGGGTGGCCAGTACGAGGAGGGTTCGCTCATCTGGCGCAACCGGTGGATGCTCGTCGGTGGGCACGTGCTCGAGTGCGCGGAGGTGCTCGCATACCCCGGGCGCACCGACCGCGCTGTGCTGGTGCGCCGTCCGATGGCCGAGGACGCCCCCGAGGAGCTCGAGATCCGCCTCGACCTGCGCGACGGCGATCGGTCGCTCACCGGTTTGCAGGAGGTGGCCGAGGGGGTCTTCACCGCCCGGTTCGGTGCGCTGCACATGCGCTGGCAGGTGCCCTGCCGCCTGGAGTGGCGCGACGGCTGCGCGCACGGGGTCCTCGCACTCGAGGCGGGCGAGCACGCGGACCTGATACTCGAGCTCTCGGTGTCCGCGTTCGATGACGACCCGCCCGAGGGCGACACGTTGCTGCGCGACACCCGCACCAACTGGCAGAGGCGCACTCCCGAGCTCGTCGGCTCAGCCGCCCCGCGCGACGCCCGCCACTCGGTCGCGGTGCTCAACGGGCTCACCTCGGGTTCCGGAGCGATGGTCGCGGCCTGCACCACCTCGCTGCCCGAACGCGCCGAGGCGGGTTGGGACTACGACTACCGCTACGCCTGGATCCGCGACCAGTGCTACACCGGTCTCGCGGGTGCCGCAACGGGGGTCGACACCCTGGTCGACCCGGCGGTGCGCTTCGTGCACGAGCGGATCCTCTCCGACGGCGAGAATCTGCGACCGGCCTACACCGTCGGCGGTGACCCCATCCCCGAACAGTCGCCGATCGATCTTCCCGGCTACCCCGGCACGGTCGAAGTCCGGTCGGGCAACCGGGCAGGGGCGCAGTTCCAACTCGATGTCTTCGGCGAGGCGCTCAACTTGTTCGCAGCCGCCGCGCGCTCCGACCGGCTGTCCCCCGAAGCCCACAGAGCAGCCGAGGTGGCGGCCTCCGCGGTAGAGAAGCGCTGGGGGGACCCCGGAGCGGGGGTCTGGGAGCTCGACCAGCGCTGGTGGACCCACAGCCGGTTGGTCTGCGTGGCGGGGCTGCGGGCGATGGCGTCGGTGATCACCACCGGTGAACGGGCGTCGCGGTACCTGTCACTGGCCGACACGATCCTCGCGGAGACCTCGCGGCGTGCGGTGCACCGCGAGGGCTACTGGCAGCGGGCGCCCGACGACGAGCGCGTGGACGCGTCGTTGCTGCTCGCAGCGATACGCGGAGCCCTTCCGGCCGATGACCCCAGGTCACTCGCCACGATGGAAGCCGTGAAGGCGCAGCTGTGCTCCGACGGCTACGTCTACCGGTTCCGAGCCGGTGACGAACCGTTGGGACACGCCGAGGGGGCGTTCCTGGTCTGCGGCTACTGGCTGGCCCAGGCCGAGCTCGCCTCCGGAGACAGCATCTCCGCGGTGCGGGCCTTCGAGCGGAACCGCGCCGCGTGCGGGCCGGCGGGGATCTTCTCGGAGGAGTACGACGTTCACCAGCGCCAGTTGCGGGGCAACTTCCCCCAGGCGTTCGTGCACGCCGAGTTGTTGCACACCGCCGGGCTCATCGGTGAGAGCACTTGAGCGGCCGTGCACCTGATCCGGGCGGGCACTGATCCGGCGGTTCGCTGGGGTCGCCGGGGCGCCCGGGCGGGTTCAGTCCGATCAGCTCTGGTCGTGTTCGGTGCCGGTGGTCTCGATCGCGGAGCGCCCGCCACCGGAGCGGACCTCGATGCGGCGCTCCTTGGAGCTCTCCGCGACAGGGACCGTCACCGTGAGCACGCCCTCTTCGAGGTTCGCCTCGAGGTGGTCGGTGTCGAGGGCGTCGCTCAACATGAGGCGTCTGGTGAAGGTGCCCTGGGGCCGTTCGCTGTGGATCACGCGGTTGTTCTCGTCCTGCGCGTCGGTGCTCCAGCGGCGCTCGACGGTCACGGTCAACTCGTTCTTCTCGACGCTCACCTCGATGTCCTCGGCTGCCACGCCGGGCACGTCGAAGTAGACGTTCACCTCGTCGTCGTTGCGGACGGCGTCGAAGGCCATCATCGCTCTGGAGGATCCACGCAGATCACCGGCGATGCGGTCAAAGCCCCTGAACGGGTCACGGAACGGGTCGAAGGTCAACATGTGGATCACCTCTGGTTCGTGGGTGGACTGGCTGTGGTGCAGGCTGTTGGCCTGTGGCGGATCCCGCCGCTGGCAGACGGATCGGGTGACCGGCTGCGGGCGGAAGCCTCTTTCGGGGTCCCTACCCGGGGCCGCCGACGCGCAAACACCGCGCGGCTAGGTGCCGGTTCCAACGGGTAGGACCAACCTGTGAGGCGCTCGTTCATCGAGACCCTGTTCCCCGGCTACTTCGCGGTGGTGATGGCCACCGGCATCCTCGCGGTCGGTTTCCAACAGCAGGGCTTGGAGGTGCCCGCCTGGTCGCTGTTCGTGCTCGCGGCGTTCGCCCCCGGTGGGTTGGG
>CAYVYG010000067.1:0-11781 GCA_964454385.1 uncultured Microthrixaceae bacterium | reverse complement strand
CCAGCAGCACGCGCCGACACTCGAACGCACGCCGTTCGACACCAGCCACCTAGGGGGAGGAGAGCCGGGCATCTCCTCGTTGCGCGATCAGATCCACGAAGGTCGCTCGCACGTTGCCCTAACTCTCCGGGGGAAGTAGTTGCACCGCCGGGCCGAACACCGGATTGGATTCGGCGATCGCAGCCCAGGCGGCTTCGGCGTCGACTGGTCGACCTCGGCGTCGTGGAGCGGCGCGAAGTGCCGCCAGCTTCGCTCTTCCGGCTCGTCCACGAGAGTCAGGTGGACAGGATGCCCCGGTCGAAGGCTCGAGCGACCGCTGCCGCCCGGTCCGACACTGCAAGCTTCTCGTAGATGTGCGGATCAGATGGGTCTTCACGGTCGCTTCGCTGATGTGGAGGAGCGCAGCGATCTCGGCGTTGGTGTTGCCGTCGGCGACGCTGCGGAGGACCCCGATCTCTCGTGGGGTCAGCGCGTCAGGTGACACGGTGTGGTTTCGTTCGGTCAGGCGCTTGCTGACCGCCGGTGCAAGCACGATTTCGCCCGCTGCTGCACGTCTGACGGCGTCGACGAGATCGACGGTCGGCGAGTCCTTGAGCACGTAGCCGACGGCCCCGGTTTCGACCGCCCGCACGATCGCCTCGTCGCTGTCATAGGTGGTGAGGACCAGAACAGCGACAGAGGCGTGTCGTTCTCCCAGGATCCTGGCGGGAGTGGCGGGGGAGGCGGGCACGCGGTGGCGACCAGAACGAGTGCACCGACGATCAACACCAGCGAATAGCGACCCTTGCCCATCGTGTCCCCCTTCGGATCCTGTCGTCGACTCGTTGCCGTACCGGTCAGTGCAGCGGGTCGTGCGTCGTCGACGCCGACGAGGAAATCGCCGAGCTGGGCCGCCGTCCAGGTCTCCATCTCGGGCTTCGTGCGTTTCGGCGGGTGTGAAAATGGTGGACTGTCAGCCCGCGGTAGACCTTCCGCGCCGAACAGAGCAGGCGGCAGACCTCCCTCGGTCGACTCAGCGATCTGTGGAGCCGAGCACCTCCGCGACTCGTGGGAGGTCATCGACAGCGATGCCCCACAGGAGGTCGAGGTCTACGCGGTGATACGCATGAGCGAGCACAACCCGCACAGCGCTCAGCTCCTTCCATGGCACCTCTGGGAACGCGGCCCGCGTCTCGATGCTCACCTGTGTCGCCGCCTAGCCAGCGATCTCAACCGCGCGCTCGAGTGCCAGCCAGAGCAGTTCGTCAGCTTCGAGCGCCGAGCGGCCGCGCTCGACCAACGCCGCAGCCATGGCACACATGTCGCGGATATCCTCCATCCGCTTCTCGTTGCTCCGGCTCACAGCCAGACCGCGTCCTCGAGGATATCGTCGTCGCGAGCCAGAAGCCCCCCGATCGACACGACGTCAACACGGTGACCGAGCAGTCCTTCGAGCTCCTCTTGAAGTCGCACGAGGTCGAACAACGAGCTCCCCGGTTGGAACTCCACCAAGAAGTCGATGTCGCTGCCGATGTCTTCTTCACCACGAGCGACCGATCCAAAGATCGCAATCCTCTGTCCACGGTGACGAAAAGCAGCCGTGCGGATGTCATGGCGGAACTCCTCGACCAACGAACGCAGCGGCAGTAGATCGATATGGGCCATGGCCATAGGCTAGGCGCACCAAGTCCCCACCGGATCGGTCCCCACCACCGACAGAGTCGAACTCAGGGCCAGCGGCTGACGTACCGGCCAGTTCTCTTCAGCCACCACCACGCTTACGCGTTCGATGGTTGGGCGTCGAGGATGTGCCTGTTCTGCTGGGCAGAGCCCAGTACAGGCAGGACGTGAGCGAGTCCGTCGTCGTCGACGTCAACGAATCTTCACGACAGCCTTCGCTCCTGTCATCCTCGCTATGACGTATCGACCGGCCACGATCCTCGACGAGTCCTTTGTGCGCTTCGCGTAGGTCCAGGAAAGACCGGTGTCGTCTTCGGTGTTGAAGTCGACCAGCAGGTCGATGTCGTCATCCGCGCTCATGGGGTGCCCTCTGGCTCGGAACCATGGTACGGGTTCAAGCGCTCGGTGTGCTCGGAAGCGTCGAGGCGAGTGAGCCCTTCGTCAAGGTCGTCCTGCTATGCCAGGGTCACCTGCGGCGTACGGAACGTCGGAACGACCTCGAACCCGATGTTCACGAGGTTGACGACTCGGCGCACGCGCTCGAGGCGGAAGCGTCGGAGTCGGGTCAACGCGAGATCGTCGACCTCGATCTCGCCTCGAGCACAGAACGCGGATGCACCCCAGCGGCACCAGGACTTGTGCGGGTACAGGAACCGCCTCACACGGGAAGCCGGCGCACAGCCAGTCGCGTGGGGCTCAGCGACACGATGGCACCTGCGACCAGATCAACACTCACGTTCGCCGGATTGCTGACTATCAGGGAGAGATGAACCGAGGGCGCGAGTTCCGCTACCCCACGGAGTTGCAGAACAGAGGGCGCCGTCGCCCGACGAAGTGCGACCAGCGCACCGAAGTCGGTATCCGCAGTGACCACCACATAGGAACGATCCGCGGCATATCGGAATATCTCATCGTCCGATGCGGTCTGCAGACCGACATCCACTACGTGGGTCGTCTCGTGACCTGCCTCCTCGAGCCCGGATCTCAAGCTGGGCGACAGGTTCGCGTCGAGCAGCAGCTTCACGCGGGCCGAACGAGTGGCACTTCGCGTTCATCTACGACAGCCGTGGCGTACTCAAGGGCAGCGAGGATGTCTTCGCGCTCAAGATACGGGTAGTCGGCGAGCACCTGGTCGAAGGTGCGACCCGAAGCCAGTTGACCTAGCACCATGGCCACCGTGACGCGAAGGTCGCGGATACATGGGCGACCTTGCATCCTGGTGGGATCGACGGTGATGCGCTCCAGTGCCACAACCCAAGGCTACCCCAGACCCAGCGGCATCCACTCGACCGCTGTGTCCACTACCACCACAGACCGTGCAAGGACTGCGCAGCCCCGACAATCCGCGACCAACAGCCCCGGAAATCGCTCACTCTCAGTGGCGTTCGAGCACGACATGGTCGATCGCACGTCGCTCGGCGGCACGAACCCGAGCGTCTCGCGGCACCCCGAAACGCAGCGTCACTTGCCCACATGCACGGATGTCGCAGAGGGTCCACACCCCTCTGCGGTTTTCATTGGACACCCGAAGCAATTGGGTAGAGATGCCTGCAACAGAGCCGGTCGCGCTCACAGCGCCGAACACCGGTGCGACTGCCATTGGCCACGAAGTCGCGAAATGGTCGCGGACTACCTGGACACTGACTTCACCAAGAGTGACCGTTTCGTCCGACCAGTCCAACCCGGTCCGAGACGGTCCAGGCAGTGTCCGGGGAGAGATTCGAACTCTCACGGAGCGTGAGCTCCCGAGGGATTTAAGCCTTCGCCGCTACGTGCTGGCTGGTCCGAGCACGTCCGGAAACCCGGCTGTTCGTCCGGAGATCTGGAGCTCCCAGTCCGGTGAGTCCGAACCCGTCCGAGGAAATCCGGCTGGGTTCGCGACTATTTCGCGACCATTTGCCGACCAGAGGCACCCTCACTGTCCGTGAGATGTCACTGAGGGCGCGCATGCAAGCGATGAAGTGTCAGTCGGCGTTGAGGCGTGCAACGGCGGGTTGGTAGGCAGCGTGACCGCCGCGGGGTCCGACGGCGATCACTTCGATGGTGTCGGGATCGTGATCGTCGGGCAGAAGCCGGTAGATGATCCGGAACCGTTCCGGGCGTACTCTTGGATGATCGAAGCGGAGCCGTCGAGTCCCGCTGAGGTCACCCGAGACGTGGCGGTTACCGAGCCGTTTGCCTGTCTTGCGCCGTTCGGCCAGGTCGGTGATGGCTTGGAAAGCGGCATCGACAAGTTGATCGTCGATCTCGGCGAGCGCGCGGAGGTCATCAAGCACGTCTGGAAGCAGAGCCCGATGGTAGGAACCGGCCAACGGTTCAGCGGTAGCTGCGAGGATCGCGACCCAGCGCGGTGGCTGCCTCGTCGAAACCGACCCGCTCACCCGAGCGGTTGATGCGTTGGGCGGCCTCGGTCGCATCAAGGTGATCTTCGATGGCAGGCAGGATCTCGAGCCACAGATCCCAACCAATGATCACCCCTTGGGGACGACGGTGACTGCCGAAAGTGACCGGGTCGGCGTTGACACCTTCACGTTCGAACTCCGCGAGGATCTGCGACAGCTTGGCCCGCGCCTCGGTCGTCGGAAGGATCTCGCTGTGTCTGGTCGTAGCCATCACACCAAGCTACCAGGAACACGTACGTAATTGCGTACAGCTCAGACGCGAAGGAAGCAAGCTCGGGCATACCGTTGCCGGCCGTGATACACTGGGGGCCCCGGGGCGGGATTCGAACCCGCACGTCCTGTGGGACTGAGGGGTTTAAGCCTTCGGCCCGCCATGACGGCTGGTGTCGGCCAGGCCGAGCAGGTGCCGTTCAGCCGGTGATTTCGGGGGTTCGACAGCAGGCTTCGTGACGCCTGGTGCCGTCCATGCCGAGAGGTTCCAGATAGTTCGCGACTACTTGCGCGACTAATCCATCGCCGCAACGGCCACGCTGTGTGGTCGCGGGTATGCGCGTCAGGCCATCGCTGTCACCCGCGGCCATCGACCCAGAGCCGGGCTGGGCTTCAACCAGCGCGGCGAACGACCGCGTGACCTTCGCGCTCGAGCTTCGCGATCGTCCGGTGCTCCGAGAGGTTCTCCCCTACCCCGACGACGAGGTCTGCTCCGACAGCGGTCGCGAGCTTCTCCAGCGTCTCAAGCGTCGGACGCGTACCGCCACCTTCCATCCTGGCAATGGCTGACTGAGTGGTGCCCATCCGCTCCGCCAAATCGGCCTGAGTGAGCCCAGCGTCGGTGCGGAGCCGGTAGACGAGCTCCCGGAACGCTGCTATCCGAGCTTCGTCCGCTGCAGCGTCGCTGGCAGCCGGACTCGGACGTCGAGCACGGATCTCACTCCAGGAAGTGGTGTTGATCTCTGTTGCCATCAGTTCTCCTCGAGCGTGTGTCGCTCAGCGACGCACTGCTGGTAGGCCCGCCGAGCTCGATCGACCTCGCGGCGTTCCCGCTGCTTGGACTTCACGAACACCGTGAGCAAGATGATCCTGCGGTTCGAAGCGATCCAGTAGGTGATCCGAGTCGGCCGCCCGCTGAGGTAGAACCGCAGCTCTCGCAGCTTCCCGTCCAACTGCTTCGTGAACGGCTCGTCGAGCAGCGGACCCATCTCCGCGAGACGGTCGACATGGAATCCGACTCTTGCCTGATCTTCGTCATCGAGGGCCAGGTACCAGTCCCGAATCTCCGGTTCGAGCTCCACCTCACCCCACGACATAGCGTCCATGCTATACTCCTCCCGGTCCGCAGGCAAACCGCGGTCTGGCGAACCGGCCCAAGCTGCCCAGCGCTCGGCGGAGCCGACGGGGATAGCGACTGGCGGCACCACTCTTCCGGCCGCCGTACATCTCTTGGAGTCGCGCCCGCGCCCTCACGACCCGCCGTGCTGAACCCGGGCACGCGTCGACGGCTGACCGAAAGCAACCCCTCTGCGGATCGTGACAACTGGTACGACAGGGCGACCACCCTGTGCAATCAACCCCTCTGCGGACCATGACATCTGCTGCGGTCCTGTGTGATCGTGCCCGGGGAGAGATTCGAACTCTCACGGAGCGTGAGCTCCCAAGGGGTTTAAGCCGTCGGTCGCTCGTGACGACAAGTGTCGGCCAGGCCGAGCAGATGCCGTGGTGCAGGCGATTCGGGGCGTCGACGGTCGGCTTCGTGACGCCTGGTGCCGTCCATTCCGAGGGGTTCCAGGTAGTTCGCGACTATTTCCGCGACTACTCCGCTTCCGAAACGGCCACACTCCGTGATGACAACGAGGATCACTCGAGGCCACTGGATGCGAGACGGGCGATGCAGTTCGATGATGATGATCGCCAACGCTGTTCACTGCGACACCTCGGTGACAGTCAGATCGAGGTGTTCCGCGGTGGCGAACTCCCGGACACGCAGCTGGACGGCCCGCCGCACCTGGTGGTCCTCCACGGTCTCGCCAACGAGACTCCCGAACGGATCTCGGATCGCTCGCAGATATGGCGTGGCGTGTTCGAGGTCCGCTCGGAGGTTGCCAGCGAGATAGAGCCAGAATTGCGAGCGGAGGTAGCTGTGCGACGCGCTCTTCCACTCGTTCCACGACATGGCTTGAACCCGAGCATCGATGCCGGAGGATTTCAGCTCGATCAGTCGGTCGATCTCACCATCGCGGATCGCGAGGAGATCGAAGCCTGGGTACACCCGGCTGACACCACGCGCTTCGAGCTGGCTCATCACCTCCTTGACTGCATCGCTCAGGTCCTCGGCTCGGGCAATCGCTGCCGGCGTGTGGACCTCCACGATGAGGGTGTCACCGACGCCGTGCATGACCCCGTCCGCGATGACCGCCACGGAACGGTCACCGCGGCCAAGCCGTCGTGCTTCGTACGCGATCGCGATCTGCATGCCCAAGGCATCGAGCGCCGAGAGGTCCGTTCCTGCCGCAGCCCGCTTCGGCGATCCTGAAGTAGATCCCGTCGGCAACCCGCCTCCACCACTGCGCCGATGCTCATCTGACTCAGCGCTGGAGGGCGCATCGCCGGTCACGATGAGCGGCTGGCCGTCGAGAAGGAGCGACGAGAAGTTGTGGAGCGGCACGGGCGGCGCGGCAGGTTGTGTGGCGTCGGGCCGCTTCGATTGCCCCTCGTCGCGTTCCTGCACGGGCTCGGGAGCAGGGGTAGGTTCAGGGACCGGCGTCTTCTCTCCAGCCAGGGGCTCGGGTCCTTCCGCCAGCTCATCGAGCACTTCCTGGTAGTGGCCGGATGCCCCGGCGATGTCGAGCAACTGCTGGCGTTGTTGCTCGTTGCTATTGATGAACGCGAGAAACGTCTCGACGAGGTTGACCCCCAATGTGTCGGCGAGAGCCATGGCGAGGGCTTGCGCAGTGTCCGGCGACGGTGGCCACGCCGGTCCGTTCCACACCACGAAGCCCTGGAATGGCGCTGAGGTCGACCGCGGCCGAACGAAGTAGTTACGCCCTGACTGCCCTTCGAGTGGATACCCGTCGAGCTTGCAACCCAGGACGAGATCATCGACGGGTTCCATTCGCTCCGTGAAGTCGATGAGGTCTTGGCGGTCGCGGTCGTTGGTGCGCTCGGCCCGGATACGGGCAAGCAGCGGAGGAACTAGCTGACGGAGGCCGTCGCGCAACTCGACGAGCTCGGCAGGTGCGAGTGAGGTCTCCACAGGGTCGGGTTGCCAGTCGAGGACCTTCTCGAGCACCCGGCATCCGAAGATCGACGTGAGCGGCGCTACTGCCGCTGGCTCAGCCTCGAGAACGAAGATCGGAACCCGTCCGGCGAGCCCGCTGCGCTCCTTGATCCCGGGTGTGCCAGCGAACAGCACCTCGCTCGCGGGGAGAAACTCGTATCCCACGGCCGTCTCCGCGAGCAACGGCGTGGTTTCGAGGACGGGAGCGATGACAGTTCTCGCTTGGCCGCTCAGCAGCTCGAACATCGACCGGTACGCGGGCTTGATGACGTGGCGGAGCGCTCCCGGAGCGTTGGCGTTCTCGGCGTAGAGCTGTTCCAGCTGCCGGCACAGGAGGTCCGCGTCATCGACGGTGAAGGTCGAAGGGCTCATCTCGGCCCGGACACCGAGGCGCTCGCAGAAGCTCCGAAGCGAGTTGGCTGGCAGATCGGGCGGGTGCTTCAACACGGGGATCAAGTCGCTCGCGTCCCGGTGGCCTCGCGTCGATGAGAACCGGCGCTCGATCTCGGGCATGCGCCGCCACGTCACCTCCGGCCGCCTCGGGCCTCGGGAGGTCGGGCAGATGCCGCTCCTGCGCAGTCGGTGCAACCACAGGTTGTCGCCGACGAGGGTGAGCTCCTCCGTCAACGCCTTCTGCGGCTTGCTCCGAGAACTCGGCCACTTCCCGGATTCGACGAGGGCCAGCTGAGCGTCAGCGAACGGGGCGTACTCGTTCCAATGCTGAATCAGGTGCTCAAAGAGTCGGCCCGAGACTCCCGACGACGGGTCGCGTTCGGCCGCCTCGATCAGCGCGAGTGCATGGTCGAGGTCGTGGACCTCGTAGAGGTATGGCACGAACCCACCATGGCCGGGTAGCTCCGAGAGCAGGGCGTCGAGATCGCCTCGGTACGAGGTCCAGGTTCCGCCCAGATCACGGAACGCCCAGCCCTTGGGTTGCGCCAGCTCCTTGGTCGTCAGCCATCCTGTGTCGCGGTCCTCGACATCGTGGAAATGGACCAGCCTCAGCGAACGGTTGACACCGATCCACGAGAGGAAGTTGAGCCACCGCTCGAACTCGGTCGTCTCGAGGGCCCGGTCGACGTCCTCGTCGAGGTCCACCTCGTCGTCGCCTTCACTGGCCTTCTCACTTGGCGTTTCGTCGGGCGACTCGAGGAGGCCGAGGAACCACTCCGGCGACACCAGGAACCGGGCATCGATCTGCGCTGACGACGGGTCGCCTTCGGGCAGGGCGTCAAGGACGTGCTCGAACGAGCGGTCGTCGATCCACGCTCGACCGAAGTAGGCGCGGTAGGCGGGCACCCATTCCTCGGTCCCGTCGGCTGCCACGCACGGCACCGGCAAGCGACTGAGGTTGAAGTTGCCCCGATCACGCAGCCGCTCATAGCGCAGCGGCCGGTCGGGCTTGGTCAATGCACCAGCCAGTTGGCAGATCGCCGCGAGCGAGTCCTTGCTCCGCAACTCAGCCCGCCTCGACAGCTCGTCGGGAGTCGGGTTGAGGCCCAGAGCCGGCAGCACCGAGGCCTGCATGACCTCCTTGAAGCCGAACTCCTTCACGTCGAATAACGCCGACCACACCCGCATCTGCTCGCCCAGCATGGCGTTGCGTTCGTTCTTGTTCAGCGCCCCCCAACAGACCGAGTGGCACAGAAACCGCAACCCTCGCAGTGGGAAGTCCTGCCGAGCGGACTGCGGTGGGTAGAAGGCCGTGTCGTCGCCCAGCACGACCCGAACAACGCTGCCGTCATCGTTGCGGTGAACCGGGAAGACCGGATGGCGACGGGCTTCGCTCTCCAGGACCGGTCGTTCGTGGCCGTCCGCTCGTTCCCACAACAGCGCACACAGACCCAGCACCGGATCGACCTCATAGCCGCCGGACTCGTGCTCCTGCATCGCGGAACGCTGCGGGTCGGCGAGGGCGCCGAGCACCGCGAGGCACTCCGACGGCGTCAGCTGTTGAGAACCATGATCCGCTGCGACTCGAGCCCAGCGGCCACGACAGAACTGTGCCGACGGGAACTCCGCCTCCCCCCAGAGCGCCTGCTGCCCGAGCACGCTGCGGAACAACTCCCCCTCCGTCTCCACCAGCGGAGACGGCAAGACGAGAGCTGGCAAGGGCTTCCCCTCACCCGCCTCCGTCGGCAACAGGGGCACTTCCGCCAACGCATCGACGAGGCTCGCATGAAGCAGCTCGGCGGCAGCTCCGCCGTTTGGTTCCTCCCCCCGGTCGAGCACCGCCAGGGCGCGTTCGAGCCCGTCCCGCCGGAGGATCGGGAGCATCTCGTTCACGAAGAGACGAGCCGCCTGCCGCACGAGGTGGGAGTTGTAGTCACCCCGGTCGGACCGAACCCTGACCTGCTGGCGGGAGAGATCGGTCGCGAACGCGCCGTTCACCAACAACGGGTACGGGCACCGCTCCTCGGTTGGCAAGAAGACGTGGAAGTGCCTCCAGGTCTCCGGCATCTCGACTTCGGTGCCCTCGGCCAGCACAGCGATGGACACCTCTGTGAGGTCAACCCCTTCCCATGCAGGACCGTTCAACCCGACGCGGTTCGCCCCGATGGCGACGTCGGCGTCGTGCGCAACGTAGAAGGATGCCTGGTCCTCGTCCGTGCTCGACACCGTCACCCGATACAGTCCCGATCCACCCAGCCCAGTAACCGGAACCCACAGGTCGCCATCGAGCACCTCGCGGCGCACCGTCCATTCCCGACGCTCGGATCGCCCGACCTGATTGATCTCGACAACAACCGACTCCAGGTGCTTGAGGAACAGCACCGTGGTCAGCGGCAACTCCAGCAGTCGCTTAGCGAGCGAAACCCGCTGGTCCGGGTCGAGGTCGGAACGGAACGGGAAGACGAACGCTGTGTTGAACCCGTCCGCGTGCAGGTCACCCCACCGGGCGTCGGCAGCGGCGTCCTCGATCGTGGAAGGGAACCGCATCGCCGGAACGGTTCGTGGCCGAGCGTTGCCGAGCTCGTCCCAGAGTGCGTCGACGTGCGGTCGAGCCTCTCGTTCCCCGAGCCGGAAGGAGTGGGTCCGGGAGAACACCGCTGGTGCGTCGGTGATCTCCAGCACGCTCTTGAAGCCGAGCCCCTTGTGTCCGATAGAGGCCCGCTTCGTGCCACCGGTATCAACCTTCGAGCTCGCGCCGAGCCCGCAGAGGCCCTGCACATCAGTGTCGGTCAGGGGCCTGCCCGAGTTCGCCATCCACAGCGCGTCGTCCGTGACGAGAAACGCGACGCGATCACGCTGGGGCGCGTTCCCCTCCATCGCGTCGTCCGCGTTCTGGAGCAGCTCGTACACCAGCCGGCCCCGGTAGTCGCTCGCAACCTGGGCCTCCTGGCTCACGTCCTCCTGCAACCGAGACGGCGCCGCCCGATAGACGCCGAGGTTCTGCTCGACGATCCGGTCGACGACGTCACCCGTCATGCTGCGACCCGCCCTCGCCGCAGTCGTACAGACACCTCGGGCGACCCGCCTGTGTTCGTCGTGTCGTGACGATCCGGTGAGACTCAACGCATCCGCGACGTTGATCAGCAGCCGACGATCCCGGACAGACCAAACCAGGTCTGATCACCAGATGATCTCCTGATCGGTCATCTCCGCCGCCAACGAGTCCGAGCTGATCACCGCCAAGCCATGAACCTCTGCTGTGGCGACGATGATCCGGTCACCCGGATCCGCGTTCACAGTCCTTGGCACCTGGCGGACCCGCTCGCCGATCGCGAAGTCCACCGACAGCACCTCGAACGGCGACTCCGGGTCGTGCAGG
This sequence comes from uncultured Microthrixaceae bacterium, assembly GCA_964454385.1. Classification (GTDB taxonomy): domain Bacteria; phylum Actinomycetota; class Acidimicrobiia; order Acidimicrobiales; family Microtrichaceae; genus JAMLGJ01. The sequence goes on along the minus strand of CAYVYG010000067.1, from coordinate 674 downwards.
ACCGCGAGGATCGATGTGAACTGCCCGTTGCCGATTGCGTTCGACTTCTTCTCGGCGGCAGAGGCCAACTCGACCAGCGAGAACGCACTCACCCCGACCGTTTCCTCGTCGTCGATCGATGCCTGCATCGCGGCCACAGACCGTGCTGTCAGCCGGTCCGGATCCGTCACATACCAAACCAGCACCTGGGTGTCGGCCAGGAAACGCACTTCAGGCAGTCAGATCGTCGCCGATTCGATCGCCCATCTCGCGACGGACCGCACGGAGGTCCTCGGTGCCGAAACCCCCGCTGGGACCCGGGGCGCCGACACCGGAGGCGAGCATCGATCGGATGCGGCGAGGTGTGACCGGCACCACTCGCACCCGGTCACCAGGATGAGCACCAAGGCGGTCCAGCTGTTCCGCAGACAGAACCAAGGCGCCGTCATCCCCGACGGTCACTTCGATCGTCCCCTGTTGCGACATGTCTCTATCGTACCCACCTGGTCGACACCAGCGGCGTGCTCGACATTGACTCACTCGACACCGTTCACGGACTCGAACACCTCGTCGCGCAGGAACGCGACTATTCCGCGACTACTCGGCACCCATACTGACCGCGGAGAGTGGCACTTTGGCGGAGGCGCCACCTCCAATCGACCAGGAAAAGCCGGTCGCGGTCACGGACAGATCCG
>CAYVYG010000066.1:0-11856 GCA_964454385.1 uncultured Microthrixaceae bacterium | reverse complement strand
GCCTCCCCGCGCACGGACCCATCTTGCACGGACTCATCTTGGACGGACTCATCGTGTGTCGTGGCAGCGGGCTGCCCTGAGGTGACGTGCCGGCCTGCGAGCGGATCCGGCAGTGCCGCGACCAACGCGTCCAGGAGGTCGCCGGTGCCCCGGCCGTGCAGCGCGGACACCGCGTGCGGTTCCCCCAAACCCAGCGACAGGAGCTCCCAGATCCCCGCTTCGTGGGCCTGGTCGTCGACCTTGTTCGCCACGACCAGCACCTCTGGACGAACCCCCCGCAACAACTCCGCGACGCGGGCGTCCTCGTCGGTGACCCCCACCGTGGCATCGACCACCAACAGCACCACATCCGCTCCACGCAGCGCGGCCTCGGACTGGGCGGACACCTTGCGGTCCAGATCGGAGCCACCGGCCAGCCAGCCTCCGGTGTCGACGAGTGTGAACTGGCGTCCCGACCAGTCCCCGGTGAGCTCGAGGCGGTCGCGGGTCACCCCCGGACGTTCCTCCACGATCGCCTCGCGCCTGCCCAACACACGGTTGACCAGCGTCGACTTCCCGACGTTGGGCCGTCCGACGATCGCCACCACTGGCAGCGACGCAGCTTCATCCGCCCGGCTCTCCTCGGGTGGCTCCTCACCGCCCACCGCGACCCCCGGTGCCCGTGCGAACCGCGGCCCAGCGCTCCGAGGGCACGGCACCGAGGGCACCGCGCAGTGAGACGCCATCGGTGGACACGACCTCGACCGGGTGTGGGAGATCCGCAGGCGACATCCCGTCGAGGAACACGCCCTTGGACAGGCACACATCGGGTATCAGGTAACGGTGGTCCGCCGGTTGACCGCGGAGCGTCCGCGCCAGATCCTCGCCGACCATCAGGCCCGTCACCCCGGTGTTGCCGCCGAAGAAGCGGTTCTCCACCTCGATGACTCTCACGTCACCTCGTCCGAGTGCGTCGATCAGCGGACCGAGGACCCTCGATCCGAGCGGCCCCGAGAGCACCCCCACCGGGGCGTCGACCCTCCGAGCGAGCCGCCCGGTAGGAGCGTCGAGCGTTCGCGGTGCGCGGTAGCCGTCCCCGACGGCACCGTCGACCCAATCGAAGAAGCCGGACTGCACACCGATGCCCTCGTCGACAGCGCCCTCGAACTCGAGTTGGAACGCCCTCGCCATGCCGATGCCGTCCTCGTGCATCCCGAAGTCGCCGTAGAGCTCCGCGTCGGGGAAGGGCTCGCCGGCCAACAGGTAGTACTCGTCGGCGGCGTGGACCATCGGATGTCCCACGAGCCGGGTGAACAACGCCTGGGCTTCGCCGACGGTCCTCAACACCGCACGGGCCTCCTCGACGGTGTGGGGTCGCATGGTCGCCTCGTTGCTGAAGCGGCTCACTCCGAGTGGCACCACCGCCACGTCCGCGAGCTCGGGAAAGCGGTCGAGGATCCCTGTGAAGGTCTCCACCAGCCGATCCCCGTCGTTGCGTCCCGGACACACCACGATCTGACCGTGCACCTCCACTCCATGATCCAACAGCGCCCGCAGCCAACGCAGGCTCATCGCCCCGCGTGGGTTGCGCAGCATCTCGGCACGAAGACGTGCATCGGTGGTGTGGATCGATACGTACAACGGCGAGAGCCCCTCGGTGACGACCCTCTCGAGGTCGGCCTCGGTGAACCGGGTGAGGGTGGTGAAGTTCCCGTAGAGGAACGACAGGCGGTAGTCGTCGTCCTTCAGGTAGAGGCTCCGGCGCATGCCGGGGGGCAACTGGTAGATGAAGCAGAACTCGCAGTGGTTGTCACAGGTCCGCACCTCGTCGAAGACCGGCGAGTCGATCTCCACACCGATGACCGCGCCGGGCGCTTTGTCGATCTCGAAGCTCAGCTCGATCCCGCCGCGGCGCACCTCGAGCTCGACCTCCGCCTCGTCGGTCAGCCAGCGGTACTCGATGACGTCACGGATCGGCCTTCCCGAGACCGACACGAGCTCGTCGCCGGCGAGCAGTCCGGCCGCCTCAGCCGGGGACCCGGGCGCGACCGAGGAGATGACCGCTGCACGCAAGGCCCCCATCCTATCCGCCCCCTCCCGCCCGGCTCTCCTACCCGCGACCCCCTTCCATACCGGGAAGCCCCATTCGGCCCTCCTACACGGTCCTGTCCATCCGGCTGTGCCTCGTGACAGAATGCACCGATGGGTACCGAAAACACCTCCAGCGGAACCGACCCGGTCGCAACGAACACCGGCCGCGAGCCGGTGGGGCCGGTGGAGCCGACGACGCGCCCGCCCACCGCCCGCCGGCCAATCGCCCTCGTGGCTGGGATCGCGACGCTGGTCATGGTCGTCGGGGCCTGCGTGCCTCCCCCACCCGAACCCGCGACCGGGCCCTCGCCCGACGACAGCCCGCGAGCGGACGAAGCTGCCTACGTCGAGCCGGGCCCGTTCGCCCCGGCGGTAACCACCGTGAGCCTGGGTGACCGCGACATGGAGATCTGGTATCCCGCGGATCCAACGGACGCCGCCGGACAGCCGCGCGATGCCTACTTCGTGCGGGACTTCGTGCCGGGATGGCTCGACGCACTGTTGGATCCATCGGTGGATCCGCCATTTGTCACAGATGCCCTCAGGGACATCCCGGCGTCACCCGACGGTCCGTTCCCATTGGTGTTGTTCTCCCACGGTTTCGCCGGCTTCCGGCTCACCAGCACCGCTTTGACGACCCACCTCGCCTCCTGGGGATTCGTGGTGATCGCTCCGGACTACCTCGAGCGCGGGCTCGCTTCGGTGCTCGGCGAGCCTCCGAGCCATCAGCGGCCCGACACCGTCGTCGCGGACGAGGCGATCGGAAAGGCGCGCCGGCTCAACACCACCCCCGCAGGCGCGCTCGAGGGTGTGATCGATGCCGACATCGTGTTCCCCATAGGGCACTCAGCGGGAGGAGGTACCTCGCTGCGCCTGCTCACCCGACCCGACGTCGTCTCCGCGATCTCGATGGCAGCGGGTATCTCCGAGCTCAGCCTGATCCAGGGCAACGCCCCGGTGCTGCCAGCCGACAAGGCCGTCACCTGGTTGGCGGCCCGGGACGACCACATCGCATCGGTCGGCGACGCCCGCAGGGGGTTCCTCTACACCCCGGGTCCCAGGCGGCTGGTCGAGCTCGAACGTGCCGGCCACAACAACGGCTTCACCGACCTGTGCGAGATCGGCGACGGCGGCATCGCCGCCATCGCGAGGGCAACCGGACTGCCCATTCCCGATGCGCTGCTCGCGCTCGGTGATGACGGTTGCGCCAGGCCGCCCAACGCAGCAGGTCCTGAGATCTGGCACGAGGTCCGCCACTTCCTGACCGCCGAGTTGCGCTTGCGTGCGGGCATCGACACCGAACCGGTCGGGCTCGGCTCGGGCGTCGTCGCCGAATTCGACGACGTGGCCGTCTACCGCCACGATCCCTGAGAACCGCCCGCTCCCGGCATCTCGGCCCGCGCCGGTAGGGTTCATCTCGTGACTACCCCGAGCGCCAACGAGAACCCCGGGCCTCCGACCGCCGGTGGATCCGGTGAGGTCCATCGGGTGCTGCTGGCGGCTCCACGGGGCTTCTGTGCCGGCGTGGAGATGGCCATCAAGGCCCTCGCATGGATGGTGAGGGCCTTCGAGCCCCCCGTGTACTGCTACCACGAGATCGTTCACAACCAGATCGTCGTGCGGCGATTCGAGGAGCTCGGCGTGGTCTTCGTCGACGACATCGCGGAGGTCCCCCCGGGTCGACCGCTCATGCTCTCGGCGCACGGATCGGCACCCGAGGTCGTCGAGGCTGCCCAGCAAACAGGCGGGTTCGTGGTCGACGCAGTGTGCCCGCTGGTGACCAAGGTCCACCACGAGGTCAAGGTGCGCGCCCGCAAGGGATACGACATCGTCTATGTCGGCCACGAGGGACACGAGGAGGCGGTCGGCACCATGGCAGTCGCCCCCTCCTCGATCCACCGCGTCGAGAGCATCGAGGAGGTGGCGGCGCTACCCGCGCTCGAGACCCCTGTGGCCCTGTTGGCCCAGACGACGCTGTCGCACCGCGACTGGGCCGACGTCGCCGAGGCCACCAGGTCCCGTTTCCCCGACATGTGGATGCCGGGGCGCAGCGACCTCTGCTTCGCGACCACCAACCGCCAGACCGCGCTGTTGGAGATCGCATCGCGATGTGACGCGGTTCTCGTGATCGGGTCGGCCAACTCATCCAACACCAGGGCGCTCGAGAAGCTCGCACGCGAGGCAGGCTGCCCGGTGGTGCTGCGCGTGAACTCGGCCGAAGAGCTACCCCCTGACCTGCACGGCACCGTCGGTGTCACCGCAGGGGCTTCGGCTCCAGAGGAGCTGGTCCTCGCGGTGATCGAGGCGCTCGCCCCCACCGGAGGCGTCGAGGAGATCCGCGTCACCGACGAGGAGGAGTACTTCCCGCCGCCGCGCGCGATGCGCGACATGCTGGCCGCGCTCGACACCGTCGCCGGCATCGGGCTCGGGGCCGATCCAGCCTCGCTGCCCGCGGTCGATGACAGGCACCGTCCGGCATCCGAGGTGCTTGCAGACCTGCGCTGAACCCGCCAGGGCGGGTCCGCGGATCAACGAACCGAGTCGTAGAGACCCTGGATCGCGCTGCGCAACTCCTCGGTGGTCGCCTCCACAACCCTGCGCGGCACCCGACCCTCGAGGGGCACGTCGGGATAGATCGGCTCGCCGATCACCACCCTGACCTTCGCCGGTCGGATCATCTTCGCTCCGATCGGCATGGCTCGATCCGATCCGCCGATGCCCACCGGAACCAGCGGGACCCGGTTCCGGCACGCGACGAACGCAGGACCCTGTTGCATCTCTGTGACCGACGGACCCTCCTGTCGGCGACCCTCGGGGAACATGACCAGCGGCTCACCGCCCGAGATGGCCTCCTCCGCGCGCCGCAGCGCGGCGCGGTCGGCACCGCTGCGGTCCACCGGGAACGCCCCCATCGCCTCGATGAAGCGGCCGAACCTCCGAGCCCGCCACAGCGAGTCCTTGGCCATGAACCGCATGCGGCGTGGAACCGACATGCCCGCCACGAGGAAATCGACATAGGAACGGTGCACCGGACACAGGATGAAGGGTCCCACGGTCGGCAGGCGATCCCGGCCGGTGACCTCGAAGCGCCAGATGATGCGGGCCAACAGGCGTGCGAGGCCCACCAGGAACCGGTAGGTGAGGTCGCCGATCCGACTGACCGGCCGCAGGTGGCCATCCCCGTTCGGTCGCATCATCCCGCTGATTCGGCGGTACGGCGCTGCACCATCTCGTAGAGCTCGCCGACCGCCTCGTCTATGTCCATCGCGGAGGTGTCCACGACCACGGCGTCGCCCGCCGATGCGAGCGGGCTGTCGGCTCGCTCCGAATCGGCGGCGTCACGACGGGCGATGTCGGCCGCGATCTCGTCGTAGTCGAGGTCGGTCATCTCCTTCGCGCGCCGTGATGCCCTCACCTCCACCGAAGCCGTGAGATAGACCTTCAACACCGCATCTGGGAACACCACGGTTCCGATGTCGCGACCCTCGATCACTCCACCATCTCGTTTCAGGGCCCACGCGCGCTGACGGGCCCGCAGCTCGGAGCGGACCTCCGAGTTGGACGCCACGACAGAGACCGCGCGCGTCACCTCGGGTCCACGGATCTCCACGGTTGCATCGACGTCGTCGACCCGCACACCGCGGTCGTCGACCACGATGTCGATCGCGCGCGCCAACGCAGCGACCCTCTCGGCCTCCTCGGGATCGATGCCCTGGCGGATCACCGCGAAGGCCACCGCGCGGTACATGGCGCCGGTGTCGAGATACTCGAGGCCGAGCCGCTCGGCCAGTCGCCGGCCGACGGTCGACTTGCCCGATCCCGCGGGTCCGTCGATCGCGATGACGCGCATCAGTTCGCTCCTCGCATCCGGACAGTCTAGGAGCGCGGGTTCACAACGCAGATCAAATGGGGCGGTCACGATGAAGTGAAGGCTCGGTAGTCCACGGACTCAGCGCAGGCTCTCCACGGTGTCCCAGAACCCCGGGAAGGTCTTGTCGACACAGCCCGGATCGGCGATGCTCACCCCGTCGGCCAACAGACCGAGGACACCGAAGCTCATCGCCATGCGGTGATCGTGGTAGGTCCGCACCACCGCCGGGGTGAGACCACCGGAGTGCACCTCGAAGCCGTCGGGGCTCTGCGTGGCGGTGATCCCGAGGCGGTTCAGCTCGGTCACCACCGCAGCGATCCGGTCGGTCTCCTTGCCCCTGGCGAAACCGATGCCCCTGACCGTCGTGGGCGTGGTGGCGACCGGGGCGATCGCGGCGAGAGTCGGTGCCGTGTCGGAGATGTCCACCATGTCTACATCGACGCCGTGCAGCGATCCGGTTCCGCGGACCTCGGTGTGGCCGGAGGCGACCTCCACCGCCGCGCCCATCGACCCGAGGACCTCCACGAACGCGAGATCCCCCTGAAGCGACCCGGCGCCCAGCCCGTCGACGCGTACGCGACCACCGCTCGCAGCGGCCAGTGCGAAGAAGTACGAACCCGCGGATGCATCGGGCTCCACAACGAACTCACACGCCCGGTAACCGCTCGCCGCAACCTCGATGCGCTCCAGTCGCTCGCCGTCACCGTGGACCCGCACCTCTGCACCGAACGCACCCATGACCGCGACGGTCATGTCCACATAGGGCCGTGACACGAGCGGACCGTCGATCGACACGTCGAGCCCACCGGGCATCAGCGGCGCCGCGAGCAACAGCCCGGTGAGGAACTGACTCGAGGTGTCGCCCCGGACACGCACCGTCGAGCCACGCAACGCTCCACCCCCGCCCGAGAGCTCGACCGGCAGGTGCCCGACAGCACCCAGGGGGCGCACCCCGGCACCGAGGTGCTCCAGCGCCTCGAGCAGGTCGCCCATCGGGCGGTTCCGCAGGGACGCTGCGCCGTCGAGAACGCATGTCCCCCCGCCCAGCACGCAGACCGGCGCGATGAACCGTGCGGTGGTGCCCGACAACCGTGCGTCGAGCACCGCGCCGTCCGACTCGATGGCGCCGCTCCGGTGCACCTCGATGCTCGGACGTCGCAGCGCGCTGTCCTCCCGAGCCGTGCCCGGGTCGACCTCGCAGTTGACGCCCAGGACGCCCAGACATCCGAGCATCGCTTCGGTGTCATCGGAGACCAGGGCTCCCTCGATCCTCGAGGAGCCCTCGGCGAGAGCCGCGCAGATGAGCGCACGGTTGGTGATCGACTTGGACCCGGGTAGCTCCACGGTGGCGTCGGGCGGCGCATCGAGCGGCCTGACGACCAGCACATCCTCGTTCATCTAGGCATCCCCGAGAGGATGGACACCAACCGTTCGTCCTCCGCGTTCGAGGTCGTCGCGGAACCTCCGGGCGTCCTGTCGGGCCACGACCAGCACGAGCATCGCTCCGGCGCTGCCCGCGGCATGGATCACCTCGATGTCATAGACGTTGATGTCGGCCTCGGTAGCCATCGTCGTCACGGCCGCGAGCTCGCCCGGACGGTCGGTCACCTCGACGCGCACCTCCACGAGGTCCTCCGCCGTCGGCGCCCCGGTGGGAAGGCTCCGACGCGCGCTCTGGGCGCCGGCGAGCAGCTCCGCGAGCTCGGCGGTGCGTCCCCCGGCCACGATCGAGCGGATCGACGACAGCGAATCGACCAGGCCATCGAGCACCTCACAGATCGCGTCGCGGTTGTCGTTGCAGATGTCGAGCCAGATCCGCGGGTCGCCGGCCGCGATGCGGGTCATGTCACGGAACCCGCCGGCTGCAAGTCGCTTGAGGGCAGGGCTCTCGTGTGATCGCGCGGCCGCGACCTCCATGAGCGCCGCGGCGGTCAGGTGCGGCACGTGTGACACGGTCGCCACCAGGCGGTCGTGGGTATCCGGATCGAGCGTCGCGACCTCGGCACCCATGGAACGCACGGTCCCGTGCACGAGTGACAGCGCGTCCGCGTCGGTGTGTTCGCTGGGGGTCAGGGCCCAGGTCGCACCCTGGAACAGGTCCGCACGGGCTCCCTCGATGCCCAGCGCCTCGGATCCGGCCATCGGGTGGCCCCCCACGAAGTAGCGATGCTCGACCGCCGCCACCACAGGGGCCTTCACGCTGCCGACGTCGGTCACCACACCACCGCGATCGAGCGCCTGGCGGGCGAGCTGTGGCACAGAGCCGACCGGTGTCGCCACCACGGTCAGCTCCGCTTCGGGATCGACCCCGGAGGCATCGATCGCACCGAGCTCGAGTGCGCGGGCGAGAGTCGGAGCGTCCTCATCGGTGCCGGTCACGTGCCAGCCGAGCGAGCGCAGCGCGAGGCCCACCGATCCTCCGATCAGCCCTGTGCCGACCACCGCTGCGCGGCGCCCGGTCGAACCGCCTCCTGCCTGCCCATCAGTGCGCATCGGCTACTCCGGCAGGTCGTCGCGCAGGCCGCGTGCGCCCTCGAGGTAGACGTGTCGCAGATCCTCGCGGGCGGTGTCGGAGAGGAGATGGATCATCACCCGCACACAACGCGGGGTCGCACCGTCGATGTCGAGCTCCTGGGCGCACATGAGCGGCACGTCGCCCAGTCCCATGCGCCTGGCGGCGAGAGCGGGGAACGCGCAGTGCAGATCGGGGGTGGCGCTGAACAGGATCGAGACCAGATCGTCGTGTCCGACCCGGTTGCGCTCGAGCATCTCCGTGAGCAACGCTCCGACACGTTCGACCATGTGGTCCTCGTCGTCTATGTCCAAGGTCGTGGCACCGCGCAGAGCACGCATCGCTGCAGGCATCGCAACGAGGCTACCCGCGCCGTTGCGGCCCCGGTGATGCCGCCCGTTCGAGTGCGCGGAGCTCCTCGACGCGAAGGTCACGCCACTCGCCCGGTCCGAGATCAGGATCGTGCAACGGGCCGATCCGCGTGCGCACGAGTCGGACCACGGGGTGACCGACGGCGTCGCACATCCGGCGGACCTGGCGATTGCGGCCCTCGTGGATCGTGATCCGCAGGAGGTGATCTCCCAACAACGAGACCTTCGCCGGTGCGGTCCGGCCGTCGTCGAGGTCCACCCCCTCCCGCAGTGCCCGCACCGCGCCGCGCGAAGGCCTTCCCCGCACCTCCGCAAGGTACTGCTTCGGAACCCCGTAGCTGGGGTGGGTGAGACGGTGGGTGAGCGATCCGTCGTTGGTCAACAACAACAGACCCTCGGTGTCCATGTCGAGACGACCGACGGGGTGGACCGGCGGTTCGGCTGGGACCAGTTGGGTGACCGTGGGCCTGCCGTGGGTGTCGGTGACGGTGCTGACCACGCCCGCAGGCTTGTTGAGCAAACGGTGCACCAGAGCGGGATCCAGGCCCACCACGACCCCGTCGAGGGCGATCTCATCGATCGCCGGATCCACCCGACGTCCGAGAATCGCTGTCTCACCGTCCACGGTCACCCGACCGGCGGAGATGAGCTCCTCGCAGCGGCGCCGGCTCCCCAGACCCGCTCGGGCCAACACCTTCTGGAGGCGTTCGCCCTCCCGTGGCCCGCCGTGCTCGCTATCGGGGGGCCGACCCATCTCACCGCTGGTCGTCGCCAGCGGTTCGGGGGGCATCCGCCGCCTCGACGCGCAGCCCGGCCTCCAGCGCCTCGACCACCTCCGCGTCGGGGATGAAGTCGCCCAGCGACGGCAGCTCCTCGAGGGAGTTGAGCCCCAGACGTTCGAGGAACAACCCGGTGGTCCCGAACAGCACGGCCTGGCCCGGTCCTGGATCCTGGCCGGTCTCGGCGATGTAGCCGCGCTGGGTGAGCGTTCGGATCACCCCGTCGACGTTCACGCCGCGGATCGCCGCGACCTGCGCCCGGCTGATCGGCTGCTTGTAGGCGACGATCGCCAGGGTCTCTAGCGCTGCGGCGGACAGCCTGGCCGACTGGCCGCGCAGGACGAAGCGCTCGACGTAGGGGGCGGCCCACTCGTCGCTCTGGAAACGCCATCCTCCGGCCACCTCGACAAGCCGGAAACCCCGGCCCTCGTCCTCGTAGGAGCCCGCCATCGCCCGGAGCGTCTCCTCGACGGTCACCTGGGCGACCTCGGTCAGCTCGCCGAGCAGTCCCGTGTCCACCGGGCTCTCGGCGACCATCAGCACCGCTTCGAGGATGCGCCTCAACTCGCCGTCGCGCTCGGTCGCATCGCCGTGCCCTCTCGCATCGTCGTGCTCGCCGGACTCGCCCGAGGTGGCGTCGGTGGGTTCAGCCGTCATAGACATCGACCAGCTCCAGTTCGTCGGAATCGAGGTGATCCGGTCCCTGCCAGCGCACCTCGATGTCTCCGAAGCGGTCCTGTTGGCACAGGTCGACCAGACCCTGTTTGAACAGCTCCAGCACCGCCAGGAAGTGAACGATCACCTCCATGCGATCGACCAGTTGTGCCGTGAGCTGCCTGAACGAGACACGACCGATCACGGGCAGGTCGTCGCAGAGCACCGAGACGGTGTCCATCACCGAGACCTTGATCGGCGCCACGTGGAACAGGTCGATGCGCGGCTCGGGTCTCGGCGCGCTGGCCGCCAGGAACGCCTCACGCAGCCGTTGCGGGGTGACACCCTCGAGCATGTCGGGGGTCAGCTCCACGTAGCGCTCGTCGGGACCGCAGTTGCGCGGCACCGAACGCGCCGCCGCGTGGTGCAGCGCAGCGAACAGACCCGCCGCATCCTTGAAGGTCTTGCACTCGAGCAGGCGCGCCAACAGGAGGTCGCGCTCCTCCCACAGAGCCAGGTCGTCGTCGAGGTCGACGTCGGGGTCCTCGGGCAGCAGGCGTTTGGTCTTGAGCTCCACCAGCGTGGCCGCGATCAGGAGGAACTCCGTCGCCACCTCGAGGTCGAGCGTCTCCATCTGCTCGAGATGCGCGAGATAGGCATCCACGATCGGCGCGACCGGGATCTCGTAGAGGTCCACCTGCTCACGCAGGATCAGGTGCAACAACAACTCGAAGGGGCCCTCGAACACGGGGGTCTTGACGTCATATGCCACGCATCGATCCTAGCGCGACCGCGGCGGCGGGTTACACGCTTGTCATTCGAACCCGCGGACTCCGCGCATGAGGCGCCGGAGCGGTTGCGGGGCCCGGAGCGGCGATCATTACGCTGTTGCGCCGTGACCCGAGTCTTCTCCGGCATCCAACCCACAGGCGACCTCCACCTCGGAAACCTCCTCGGCGCGGTGAGCAACTGGGTGGACACCCAGGACCGCACCGACAGCGTGTTCTGCATCGTCGATCTGCATGCCCTCACCGTTCCCAAGGCACCCGGCGAGGTCGGCGCACGCACCCTCGAGCTCGCCCAGGTCCTCATGGCGTGCGGGCTTGATCCGGACCGTGTGACGCTGTTCGTGCAGTCACACGTCCACCAGCACGCCGAGCTCGGCTGGATACTGCAGTGCAACACCGCCTTCGGCGAGCTCGGGCGCATGACCCAGTTCAAGGAGAAGTCGGCCCGTCAGCGGGACTTCGTGTCGGCGGGGCTGTTCACCTACCCCTCGCTGCAGGCGGCGGACATCCTGTTGTATGACACCGACGAGGTGCCCGTGGGCGAGGACCAGCGACAACACGTCGAGTTGACCAGGGACGTGGCAGAACGGTTCAACTCGCGCTTCGGCGACACCTTCGTTGTGCCCCACGCGGTCATCCCCCGTTCTGCAGCGAGGATCATGGACCTCCAGAACCCGACCGACAAGATGTCGAAGTCCGCTGACAGCGAGGCCGGCACCATCCTGTTGGGCGACGACCTGGCCACCAGCGCGAAGAAGATCAAGCGGGCCGTGACGGCTCCGGACAACGAGGTCCGATTCGATCCCACCGG
>CAYVYG010000065.1:0-11878 GCA_964454385.1 uncultured Microthrixaceae bacterium | reverse complement strand
AGGGTCGCCAGACCGTCGACTGCTGGTCGGTGCGCATGGCGAGCTTCCGCACCGATCACATCCTGGCGGTGCGCCGGGTAGATCCCGCCCTCGCCGCTGGCGCTGCGTGATAGGCCGCGAACTCCGGGTGACCGGGACCGGGAGGATGTTCCGTTCGGTGCCGGGCACAGATCAGAGCGCTCCGGATGACTCGAGCTCGGTTCGTCAGCCAGCCAGTGCCGATGCGACGCTGGGTGACTCGGCAGCGGTGCTTCAGTCGCGGTGTAGTGAAGCGTCTCGATGGCATCGCGCCCGGTTGCATGCGGATGCTGATGACCGTGTGTCCAATCGCCGTCCTCGATTGCTGACCCGTCCTCGCAGGGACACGACGGCCATCGGCCACGATGGCGGCCCCGGGATGGCAGCCTGAGTCGGGTCGGCGACGACGGTGCGCTCGACTGGAGGATCACGTGCGGGGCTGCGAAGATCGAGGCTCCGTGTCACTCCATCCGCCGGGCGCGATCGCTCAGCAGCCGTCGAACACCCCTTCGCCTGCGAACCCCCGTGCAGGGCGCATCCCCGGGCTCGACGGTCTGCGTGCCCTCGCGGTGAGCGCAGTGCTGGCGTTCCACCTGTGGCCTCGGGCGGTCCCTGGCGGCTTCCTGGGAGTGGACGTGTTCTTCGTGATCAGCGGCTTCCTGATCACGACCCTGTTGCTGCGGGAACGAACCTCTACCGGACGCAACGACCTCAAGGGGTTCTGGACCCGCCGGGCGCGGCGGTTGCTCCCCGCGTTGGTGCTGGTCGTGGTCACCAGCGTCGCAGCCGCCCGCATCGTCAGCGGGAACCTCCTGGTGAACATCCACCGACAGGTCGTCGGGGCCGTCACCTTCAGCACCAACTGGATCGAGGTCATCGCGGGTTTCGACTACTTCGACCACTCGGCTCCGTCGCTGTTCGCGACGTTCTGGTCGCTCGCGGTGGAGGAGCAGTTCTACCTGCTGTGGCCGCTGCTGTTCACGGTGCTGTTGGCGATCAGCACATCACGCCGGGTGTTGTGGCGCGCCTCGTTGGCTATGGCCGTGGCATCCGGGGTGTGGATGGCGGTGCTGTACACGCTGGGATCCTCCACGACCCGCGTCTACTACGGCACCGACACGCACGCCTTCGGGATAATGGCCGGCGTCGCGTTGGCCTTCGCCCTCTCGGAGCCGACCGGCGCCCTCACCTCCGCGCGCTGGGGGCGTCTGCGGAGTTGGACCGGCTTCGTCGCCCTCTGCGGACTGGTCGTGCTCACCACGGTGATCGACAGCGACTCCGCGTTCACCTACCGCGGGGGGATCCAGCTGGCGGCGATGCTGGCGGTGGCGGTGGTGGCCGCACTGCCGGGCGATCCGGGTGAACTCGCCTCGTTGTTGGATGCCAAGCCTCTGGTGTGGGTCGGTCGGCGGTCCTATGGCATCTACCTCTGGCACTGGCCGGTTCTGTTGTTGATCGCCGCCGCGATGCCCGCGACTGCTCCGGGTGAGCCCCCGAGTGGGCTCACCGTGGTGCTCGTGATCCTGGTTACCCTCGCGCTGAGCGAAGCCTCCTACCGTTGGGTCGAGGTCCCGGTGATCCGCGGGGGATTCCGCTCCGCCTGGCGCTCGACCGCTGATCGGCTCGGCGGGTCGCGGTCCGCTGGAGCGACCGGGGAGTCGCGCGCCCGCCGACTGCGGTTCGGTCTGGTTGCCTCCGTCGGTGCGGTGGCTGTGCTCTCGGCCGTCGCGGTCGTGGGGCTCGCGACCGCTCCGGAACGCTCCGCTGCCCAACGTGCGGTCGAGGCCGGCCAGCAGGCCATCGCGGAGCACAACGCTCGCTCTTCGGTCACAGAACCGCCAGGGGATTCCGCACAGCACAACGGGAGCGGAGCGGAGAGCACAGCGGATCCCGCTGCCGGTGGCAGCTCGGCCGAGCCACAGCCACCCTCCGACGCCCCCGACGCTGCCCCACCTGCGTGGTCACCCGCGCTGCCCGTGCCGCCGGGGGACCAGATGGTGGGACTCGGGGACTCGGTGATGTCGGGCGCCGCGCCAGCTCTCTACGAGCGCTTTCCTGGGATCCTCCTCGACGCTGAACCGATCAGGCAGTGGAGAGACGCCCCTGCGGAGGTCACGGCGTTGCTCGATGCCAACGCGATGCGCCCGGTCGTGGTTCTCAGCTACGGAACGAACGCCGGTCTGCGCAGCGATGAGTCGCGCGCGGCTCTCCAGGAGGTACTCGAGTTGCTGGGGCCACGGCGTCGGGTGGTGCTCGTCAACACGGTGGGCATCAGCTCATGGGTGCCCGAGTCGAACGAGATCCTCCTCAGCATCAGCGCCGAGCATCCGAACACGATCGTCGCCGACTGGCACAGCACCGTATCGGAGCGCCCGGAGCTGCTCCACGATGACAGGACCCATCCGAACATCGAGGGCATCTCGGTCTATGCGGATCTGATCGCCCAGAGCCTCGACCAACTCGGCCCGGGCTGACCCAACCGATCGCCGTTCTGTGTTGCGTGCGTCGCACATAGTGCGACGCACGCAACACAGAACCGTGTGGGCGGAGCGTCTCGCTGTCTGCGGTCGGCCGGGTTCAAACAGCTAACGTCTGTCGTGCAGCCGCCAGCTCCCCACGCGTTCCGTCCACCCCGGCTGCGGTGAACAATGCCCGATCCCCGCCACGACACCGACGACAGACCCGAACAGGTCCGCCATGCCGCCGAGGGCAACCAACGCTCGGCGTCGCGGCCCCAGGGTCCTGCATCCGACAGCCATGCATCCAGGGACGAAAGCCTCGACTCAGCACCGGGGGCCGGTGACGAGATCGTCGTGATCGGCGCCGGTCCTGCCGGGCTGACCGCCGCGTACGAGCTGGCGAAGGCGGGGCGGACCGCCACGGTGCTCGAGGCGACCGACGTCGTGGGGGGCATCTCCCAGACCGCTGAACGCGATGGCTGGCGGTTCGACATCGGTGGCCACCGCTTCTTCACAAAGGTGAAGCCGGTCGACGATCTCTGGCACGAGATCCTCTCGGATGACGAGTTCCTCACGCGACCGCGGATGAGCCGCATCTACTACCGCGGCAAGTACTACGACTACCCGATCAAGCCTTTCAACGCACTGCGCAACCTCGGCTTCGTCGAAGCCGTGCGATGCGTCCTGTCTTACCTGTGGGCGAAGATCCGCCCGCCCGAGGACCAGAGCACGCTCGAGGGCTACGTGGTGGCCGACTACGGACGCCGCCTCTACGAGCACTTCTTCAGGACCTACAACGAGAAGGTGTGGGGGATCTCGCCCTCGGAGCTATCTGCGGACTTCGGCGCCCAGCGGATCAAGGGGATGTCTCTGTTCCATGCGGTCTGGGAGCCTATCCGGGCGAAGCTGTTCGGCCGACGCACCGACCGCGGTAGCCAGGTGACTAGCCTGATCGAGGAGTTCGAGTACCCGAAGTACGGCCCGGGCATGATGTGGCAGCGGGCGACCGAGCTCGTCGAGGCCGCCGGCTCGAGCGTGAGGTTCAACCAGCAGGTGACGGGCATACGCCGGGATTCCTCGGGTGCGACGGCGGTGGTCGCGTCGGACCGCGAGGGCACGACTACCGAGTACCCCGCTGACGAGGTGGTCTCCTCGATGCCCTTCGCACGGCTCGTCCGTGTTCTCGACCCCCCGCCTCCGGCCGAGGTGATCACAGCCGCCGAGGGGTTGCGCTTCCGGGACTTCATCACGGTGGCGCTGGTCGTGCCCGAACGCGACGGGTTCCCCGACAACTGGATTTACATCCACTCTCCAGACGTCAAGGTGGGCAGGATCCAGAACTTCGGCCAGTGGTCCCCCTACATGGTCAAGGATGGACGGGCGTGCCTGGGCCTCGAGTACTTCGTCTTCGAGGGTGACGGGATGTGGAACAGCGACGACGACGACCTCGTCGAGCTGGCGAAGACCGAGCTGGGAATGCTCGGGCTGACCGATCCCTCCACCGTTGAGGCTGGTTACGTGGTACGAATGCCCAAGGCGTATCCCGTGTACGACGAGGGATACCAGGACAAGGTCGCTGTCCTGCGGGACTGGCTCCGTGCGAACGTGGCCAACCTGCACCCCGTGGGTCGCAACGGCATGCACAAGTACAACAACCAGGATCATTCGATGCTCACCGCCATGCTGACCGCGCACAACATCACCAAGGGCACCGAGCACGACGTCTGGTCGGTGAACGTCGAGGCCGACTACCACGAGACCGACACCTCACCCGAGGCCTGGATCGGTACCGCCGACCAAACCACAGGGACCGGTCGCGATGCGCCGGTGGTGCCAGCTCGACGCTGAGCTCAGCCTCCGGTCGGTGCGGGCAGTCCCGTGCGGGCGAGTTCGACCAGCTGCGGGCCGAGCCAGGAGCCGATGACGGGTGAGTACTCGTCGTAGAAGTGCAGGCCGTCCTCGCGCTTGGCCGGATCGAGCTCTCCGCCGGGTTGTGCGGCGAGCCATCCCTGGAAGTCGATCAGCGTCGCCACGCCCGGGCGCAACGACACCGCCTCGGCCAGGATCTCGTTGAGGCGGTCGACGCGAGCAGGATCGGATTCGGGAAGGTCCGAATACCCCTGATCACGACCCGGTTCGAAGTGCGGGTAGGTGAGCAGCGCCACGGTTGCCCCTCGTGACGCGAGCGTGTCGATCGCCGAGAGGAACTCGGCGAGCACATAGCGGTCGACGACATCCGCTCCGACGTGACGGAACCGGTCATCGCCTGGGAGCCGGCGATCGACGACCTCCCAGATCCCCGAAGCCAACAGGACCACTTGCGGGTCGAACCCGGAGACCCACTGAGGGAACATCCCCGCCCAGTCACAGCGCTCCTCGAAGGTGGCGATGTCGCGCAGGAACCGGTACTGACCGCCCCGCGCGACCGGGCATCCGAGCTGTCCCACGTTGTGAACCCTCACCCCACGCTGTCCATGGGACCACGACAGGAGCCCGTAGCCGACGTTGAAGGCGACCGAGTCCCCGACCACCAGGATCCGTGCCTCGGTGCCTGGCGGAGCGGTCCGCCGCGGCGAATAGGGCGGAGCCGGAGGCAGAGGAGCCGCTGCCGCAATCTCGGCGGTCGGATCGGCCGCTTCGGGGGGCACCCGTGCGTGTTCGATCGCATCGGCTGCGAAATCGGCGAGAGCCTTCATGCCCCGCGGTGTCAACCCGACTCCGTCCGCCGCGCGCATCCCCTCTGCGAACTCGCCCCCGGGCCAGTCAGCCATGGCTGCGGCGAGATCGACGACCTCGGCACCGGTCGCTGCCGCCGCGCTTGTCAGCAGCTCGTTCCAGTGGTCGATCCGTGCGGCATCGTTCTCGGCGTGTCCCGGCGGAGGAACACCCTTGGCGGCGTTCTCGAACAGCTTCTCGGCGAGGGGCCGTCTGTCGGGATCCGTGGGGAGCACGCGGGGAACCGCTGGCGGGTCCCCGAGGGTGCTCTCGAAGTGCGGGGAGGTGCCCAGCAGTACACCCGCTCCGGTGGCGGAGATCCGCTCCACCATGTCCCGGAGCTCCAGCGAGAGGAAGTCGTCCAGTGCTGGATCCCCGGGCGCCGCCCACGGAACGTCGGTGTCGAGCCTGCGATCCGAGACGTCTCGCACCGCTGACCAGACGAGCACCACGTCGGGCCGCATCTCCTCGATCGCATCCGCCCAGGCGTCCTGGACGAGCCCGCAGCGGTCTGTATCCCGCTCGATCGCACCGCCGGGTAGGCGCACGAAGCCTCCGAGAGCGACACCGCAATCGGGTGCAGCGGCCACGCTCACCTCCAACGCTGCTCCGGATCCGGGTACGGTCACCTGGGTCACGGGCCCCTCGGCAGTGGGCTCCCCGCTCTGGTTCAGTTCCTCCCACTGCTCTGCCAGACGATCACCGACCACGAACACCCTCAGCGGCGCAGGAGGGATCGTCGTCGTCGTGGAGGACTCACTGGCTGATGCGAGCTGTGACGGCTCGGGGATATCAGCGGTGACCAGCGCCGTGGTCACGAGGATCAGGACCGCACTGGGGGCCAGGAATCCGGCTGACACCCTCACCACGAGCCGCGATCCACGCCGGATCGGAGTCTCGAGCAGGTTGAACATCACCACCGCTGCGCTGAGGGTGACAGCCATCCGCAGTCCGAACAGCGGCCACTGGGACAACCCGGTGCGAGCGGGGGTCAACCAGAGGAACACGGGCCAGTGCAGCAGGTACACGCCGTAGCTGATCCGTCCCAACCACACGACGGGGCCCAGCTCCAGCAACCGCCGCAGAGGACCGGCCTGCATCGCTCCAGCGATCATCGCGGCGCTCGACATGGTCGTGACCACGAGCCCCCACGGGTACATCCAGCGCGAGGAGACCGTCGCTGTCGCCCAGAGCACGGCACTCAGTGCCAGTCCAACGATCCCGCCGAAGGCCATTGCACGCCGCAGGGCGGGACGCCTGGTACGTATCCGCGAGACTCCCACCGTCGCGAGCAGTGCGCCGATCGCGAGCTCTGCGAGCCGCGTGTCGGTGCCGAAGTAGCTGCGCGCGGTCGATCCGTGCGCGAATCGCCAGTTGAGATACCAGGAGACGGCGGTGGCGATGCACAGCACGATCACGAGCGGACGCAACGGTGTCGCCGCAGGCCCCCGGGCGCCCTTACCGTACGCCAGGGCCCGTCGTTGTGACCAGGTGAGCACCCCAAGCACCACCAGAGGCAGGATCAGGTAGAACTGCTGTTCGATGGCCAGGGACCAATAGTGCTCCAGGGGAGACGGCGCCTCGAACTGCGCGCCGTAGCTGCGGCCGGCCAGGATGAAGTGCCAGTTGACGAGCTCGGCCAGCGCCCATGGCACATCGCCGCGCAGGCTGCGCATCTGGTCGTCGGCCCAGATCCCCACCGCTCCCATCACCAACACCAGCATCAGCGTGAACCACGAAGCAGGCAGCAGGCGACGGAACCTGCGCCCGAAGAAACTCCGGATGCGGACGCTCCCCCCTCGGCGCCACTCCTGGATCAACAACGTGGTGATCAGGAAACCAGACAGCGTGAAGAAGGTGGACACCCCGAGGAAACCGCCGGGTGCCCAGGAGAAGCGGGCGTGGAACACCAACACCGCGAGCACAGCGATCGCGCGCAACCCGTCCAGGGCGGGTTCGTAGCCGAGCTTGTCCGGGACCGCGTTGGCGCCGTTGCGCCTGCGGATCACCGTCGCTGCGCTCGGTTCCGTGCCTCTGCTGGCCGAACGTGGGTCAGACATGGCCCCCGGAGCAGGGTCCGTTCCCATCGCTGCTGAGGGCCGTGGGATCCGGTATTCCATCCGGGCGGACCCGTGATCGCAGGAACTTCCCGGCACCTGTCGCTCGGAACCGGTTGCTGAGCCCCGGTGCGCGCAGGGAGATACCCCACCAGGTGACCCGCAGCTCGGTCTCGACCATCGTGCGACCCACGGCCATCTTGGAGCTGCCCGCCACCCGGTCGACGAACGTGATCGGCACCTCTGTCACAGCCACTTGCGCCAGCGACAACCGGAAGGCGGTCTCGATCTGGAACAGGTAGCCGTTCGCGGTGGTGCCGTCGATGTCGATCAACTCGAGCACCTCTGCGCGGTACGCGCGGAACGCGGTTGTCGCATCGCTCATCGACAGACGCAACATCGAGCGTGCGTACTGGTTGCCCCAGCGCGACAGGGTGCGACGGAACCAGGTCCAGTTGGGCACCGAACCTCCCGGCACGTACCGCGATCCGACCGCCACGTCGGCGCCCTCGGACAGGGCGACCAGCAGGGCGGGCAGAACCGCCGGGTCGTGTGACAGGTCGGCGTCCATCTGGACGACGGTGCCGTGACCCGCGTCCAGGGCGTGTCGGAACCCGTGTCGGTACGCGGCACCCAGGCCGGCCTTGCCCGAGCGTCGCAGAACCTCGACGCCCCCGATCTCCGAGCCGACCTTCTCGGCCAGGTCACCGGTGCCATCGGGGCTGTCGTCATCGACGACGAGGACGCTCAGCTCGGGGACCGCCGCGCGGATGCCGCGCAACAACGTCTCGATGTTCTCCGCTTCCTGGTAGGTGGGCACGACCACCACCGGCGGACCGCTCGGGGCAGCCATCGAAGCAGATTACCGGCCGAGATCGCCGTCGCAGCGTACCCCACCTCGCTCCCGCACCGACGGTACGCTCTGTTGGCCACGGACGCAGCGGCCGGTGCCGATGTGGCTCTGAGGGTGACCGCCGGTCTGCACCGACGGTGCGTGCCACCCAGCACCAAGGGGCCAGCCCGGGCCTCACCCGTCCCCACGGTTCAGCCCCCGTCGCGCAACCTCTCACACCGACCCCACAACTCGAAGGTGTCGGTGACCAGGGCAGGGCAGAACTCGTCGCGCACGACCTCGTTCGCGGCCTGTGAACGCGACTCGGTTGATTCGTTGGGCTCGTTCCAGGCCTCTGTGGATCTAGACAGGATGAGCCAGTCGGCCCGCGCGACCTCCTCCGCCAGCCCGCTGCCCTCGGCATCCGCGAGGCCGGGATCCATCTCGATGAAGCGGGTACCGACCTCGAGGTCGGGGAACAGGTGGTAGAAGAACGAATCGTTGTAGGTGGTGCGCGACAGGTCCTTCGGGCCAGTGATCAGGGAGTCGCCGGGCCGCGCCAGCCGGTCGAGCTCGTCGACCACCGCCTGGGCATCCCGGGCGCCCCGGGGTGAACCGTAGGGGAACGACCGTCCGTCGTGTCGGATCGACGTCCCGGATCGGTCGAGACCGAAGGTCTGTCCGACCATGTCGATGTAGGAGCGCAACGGATAGAAGGGCACCACGCCGACGAGGAGGACCGTCATCACCGCCATTGCGGCGATGAACCTCTGCATCGGCGAGAACCTCGGCACGTACTCCTCGAACAGGGAGACCATCGCCGCGATCACCAACGGGAAGCTGACGCCGGTCACCCATGCCAGATGGGTCGTGTCGGGTCGCTGGAGGGCCTGTTGGACCAGCGCAACAGCGAACAGCGCCGCAGGCCAGAGCACCAGAGCGCGTGGTGATCCGGGTTCGCGGCGACGAAGACGCCAAGCGGCGAAGAACACCACGGCGAGCGACAGCGGAACCAACCAGAACCAGAGGTGGATCTGCTGGGCGTACGACGGCATCGGCAGCGGCCAGTTCGATCCGCGCATGGTGACAACCCGCTGCAGGAAGCCATCGATCTCGTTCCAACTCGGTGGCACGGGAAGGGACCTCCCCGCACGTAGGTCGAATACCGGTTCGGTGAACATCCCCCGGACCGACTCCGAGATGCCCGAACGTGCGATGTGGGCCGCGTACGGGGACAGGCCCGCCAGCACTCCCCACAGCATCGGCGAGCGCCTGCCCCGGGGGATCTGGAACCACCATGCGCCGAGGCCCAGGATGACCGCGAGGACCATGTCGGGACGGAACAGCAGCGCGACACCGCCCAGGACCCCTGCCGCGAAGAGCCGCGTGCTACGGGAACGCCCCCGGGGCAGCCGGGCTGCCGATGCGGCCACTGCGAGCGATGCGAGCGCCGCTGCCAGCGCACCGTTCCAGGCCATCGCTGCGTAGCCGAGGGGCATGACCAACACGACCGTGCCGACCACCGCCGCCGAGGTAGCGACCCGTCGACCGAAAGGGCGGAGGAGGAACCAGGTCGCGTAGGCGACCGTCGCGAGCTGGGCGAACCCTACGAGACGTTCCACACCCACGCTCGCTCCGAAGAGCCAGTAGATGCCGGCCAGCATGTACACCGAACCCGGGCCGTAGAGGTGCAGGAAGTCACGGTGGGGAACCGCTCCGCGCAGGATCTCCTCGGGGAAGACCAACATGAAGCCCTCCTCCATCGGCGGTCCCGGGTAGGACATGAGACCCCACAGCGGCAGGACCAGCACCAGACCCACGATGGCGAGTGACACGAGGTCACGCCGACCCATGGGCGGGACCGCAGCGGCCTGTGCATCGTCGAGGGGTGCCTCTGTCGCCGTCGAGCCCACCCGGTCAGCCTCTCGCGGTCTCGATCTGATCCTCCGGTTCCGCCGAACCTGACCCTGTCCGACCCTCCGCGGGACGCCGCGCCCGCTGCCAGAGCGTGGCTGCAGCGAGGCCTGCGAACACCGCGAACAGCGGTGTGGTCCCGACCTTGAAGCGGGGGTCACCGAAGAACGCAACCGGGACGACCACGGCGCCGGCCAGGGTGAGGCCGTAGAGAGCGAGCACCGCCGGATCGCGGGGCGTGCGCCACGAACGTCGCCACGACAGAGCCACACCCGCTATCGCCGCGAGCATGATCGCGCCGTAACCGATCGCCGTGATGGTCACCCACACGGTTCTCCAGGGATACCCCATCAGCGGGTCAGTTCCGTAGGACTCGTTGCCGCGCAAGCCGTCGTCGTCGGTCCGGTAGGTCCAGAACAGCTTGCGGAGGCTCAACCATGGCAGGGAGAGCGGCTCGGAGCGGATGTGATCGAGCGCCAGCTGCCGGGCCTCGGAGTTCCGTCTGACCTCCGCCGCCGGACCATCGATGCGACCCTCGCCGGTGTCGCAGTACTCGTCGACAGCGAAGCCCCCGAGCGCTCCCGGGTGGAACCCTATGCAGAGGTTGTCCCCGCCGTTGGTCGAAACCATCACCGCGGAACCGAGCACGTGCTCGTTGCGGATCGCCCAGGGAACCGCGAGCGCCGCGACCGCTGCCGCGACCGCAACCGTGAGCGTCAGGGTGCGTCGGAACCCGATCCCGGCATACAGCCACGCCGCGGCGACCAACGGGAGACCCAACAGTATCTGGGGGCGGACCATCGTCGCAGCCGCGAGGCAGACAGCAGCGATACCGAGCGCCACCGCGCACTGCCGATCCGCGGACCTGCGCCGAGCCGAGAAGGTGAGCGCCGCGACCCCGACCGCGACGAGGCACACGAACAGGGACTCCGACAGCCACGCTCCCGCATAGCTGATCAGGTTGGGCCACAGCGCCAGCACCAATCCGGCGGCGATGCCGGCCCGCCGCGACTCGAACGCCCAACGAGCGGTGAGAGCCACCGCGATCGCGGCGACCGCCCACATGAGCGCCTGGGTGAGTCCCACCGCGGTGACCGTGAAGCGCTCGAGACCCAACGTGTCGACCAACCAGTACAGCGCACCGAGGAAGAACGGGTATCCGGGTGGGTAGTAGCTCGTCGGAAACCCCCAGAAGGACACGTAGCCGCCGCCCCGGGAGATGCCCTGCGCGTACGCGTGGTAGAGAACGGGATCGCTGACGATGCCGCCTCCGGGCAGCTTCGCGAACACGAGCACCCACACGGTCCTCACAGCGAAGGCGACGCCACCGATCCACGCGAGGGACCTGTCGATGCGCAGCTCGGGTTCGGGGGACTTCGCCGGCACCCGCTGACAATAGACGACCGGCTCCCGGGCCTTGGGTAGCCTCGCTGGCTGGTGGATCCCCGGACCGAACCCCATCGAGTGACCGACGCGCCCGCGAAAGCCACGCTGGAGCACCTCTCCGTCCCGGTGCGCCGCGATGCCCTCCGCTGGCTCCCCTATGGTCCGGCCGCGCTGCTGGTGGTGGTCGCTGCCTGGATGGGCGATCGGTTGTGGTTCTTCAGCGACGATTGGAACATCTTCGCCGGATACCACTCGGGCAATCTCACCGAGCCCTTCAACGGCCATCTCTCGCTCGTTCCGGCCGGCATCTACCAGGTCTTGTTCCACACCTTCGGCGTGGGGAGCTACCTGCCCTACCGCGTCGCGGGGCTCGTCGCGCTGGCGGTCCTCGGTTTCCAGGTCGCGCGATGGACCAGCTCACGGGTCGGACCGGTGCCGGCCAGCTTCTCGGTCGTCGCCGTCATGTGGAGCACAGCGGGAACGACCACCGCGATGTT
>CAYVYG010000064.1:0-11895 GCA_964454385.1 uncultured Microthrixaceae bacterium | reverse complement strand
GGCGGCCATGGTGGCTGTGCCGCGTTGTTCGGAGTTTGGACCCCCGGCGGAGGCGGTGGAGCCGGGGGTGCCTTGAGCGCTGGTGCTGCAGGAATCGCGGGCTCGAACAGCCCTGTAGCGGGTGATCTCTGGACCTCGACTGACGGCACAGCTGGCACGGCCGGTGCTCCGGGTAGCTCCGGTGGCGGTGGTGGAGGCGGGAGCTCTGCCTCTGCGTCCGGTGGTGGTGGCGGCGGCGGCGGCGCCGGTGGCAACGGCGGCGCGGCGGGCGCGGCAGCGGGAACCTCCGGCGGCGGGTCCTTCGGCGTCTATGCAAACAGCGCGAGCGTGAACCTGTCGTCGTCGACGGCGACCTCTTCTGCTGGCGGAGCGGGCGGCAACGGTGCGAACGCCGGCCGTGGTGGCAACGGTGGCAACGGTGGCAACGGTGGCAAGCCGTCGTGCTGCAGGGCCAGCGGTGGTGGTGGCGGCGGTGGTGGTGGTGCCGGCGGTGGTGGTGGTGGTGCCGGAGGTGGTGCCGGTGGTCCGTCGATCGCGGTCTACCACATCGGCGTCGGTTCGCTGACGCTCACAGCCAGCTCCCAGTTCCGCCCGGTGTTCCCGGCATCGGGTGGCCAGGGAGGCGCGTTCGCCGCCCCGGCCACCGCAGGTCTCGGCGGCTTCGGAGGCGGCTGCGGCACCCTCGGCACCGGCACCTGTCAGGGTCGCGATGGCGCCAGCTCGGGTGCTGGAGCCACCGGACCTGCCGGAGCCAACGGTCCTGCCGGCCAGCTGTTCCGGGTCTGGGACAACGGCACGACGACCAGCTGACCACGACGCCAGGAGTTCACAGGGGATGACTTACTCATGAGGGGTGACCGGCTGATGGACGACCATCGAGGGACCGCATCGTTCGGCAAACGGCGCGTGATGACGTCCTGGAACCGGGCGCCACGGCGCGCAGTTCCGCGTGCCAGAGGAGGCACTTCGGGCTCCCGGGCCGCAGCGGTGTTCCTTGCGGTGTCGATGGTGGCTGGTATCGCGGCATCCTGCACCCCGCCCCCGACCGACCCGCCGGCGCCCAACCAGCAGTTCTGTGAGTTCTGGGACAAGGTGGAGGACGCACCGCCCACCGCTGACCAGGCCGTGCTCGTCAAGGACGAGGTGGTCGCGCTTGCCGACGAGACCGCGGTGACGGGACAGGAATGCACCGATTCCGGTGCGAGGGTCGACCTCGACGGTGCTGTGCTGGCCGAGGGTGAGGAAGTCCCCGAGGAGCTGGGCGACCCCCAGTCCCCCGAGATCGCGGCGGTGACCGGTGATGAGATCGGAGCCGAAGCGCCGGTCCTCGAGAACCTGAAGGTCAAGGCGCTGTCCGCGACGATCGGCGCGAACGGCATCACGGTGCGCGGCAACGTCGCGGTCACGCTCTCGGGGGTCACCTCCACGATCGGGTTCACCGGCACGCTGTCCAATCTCGACAACTGGTCGGTGAGCCTGTCGAGCAGCGGGTTCACCATCCCGGGCGTCGTCTCGTCGCCGGTGGTGTTCTCAGGGACCCTGAAGGTCACCAACGGGGTCCCTTCGCTCAGCCTTTCGGCCAGTGCGACGCTGGTGGAGATCGGCGACATCACGGTGAACGGGGGCACGATCGCCCTCACCGCCTCACCAACGACAGGAGTGAAGGCTTCTGTGGCCGGCACCCTCAAGATCGGTCCGAGCACCGCTTCGGGAACCGTGCAGGTCAGCTTCGACAAGGCCGGCGCTCTCGTCTCGGCGCACGCCGACATCGCAGCCCATCTCGTCGGATACCAGGCCGGCGGCAAGAAGATCGACCTGCAGGGAACCGTCAAGCTCGACGGCAACGCCGAGGAGACACTCGTGTCGTTCTCGGGCAGCGGCGTCCTCGGTGACCTGGTCGTCAACGCCGCGAACGGTGATCTCACCCTCGCGACCAACAAGGCCACCTTCGTCGGAGTCCTCGACATCGCCCAGGGGGCGAACTCGCTGCGCTACAACGGATCGATCGTGTGGGACGGCAACACCGCCTACACGCCGTTCCTCACGCTCGAGGGTGAGGGCGAGATCTCGGGGACGCTCGCCGACGGGCAGACCGTGACAGCCTCAGGGACCCTCGAGGCCACGGTCATCGGCGGACAGATGCGCACCGTCCTCACCGGCGCCTTCAAGGTGGGAGCGCTCGGAGCCTCGGGTTCGGCGATCGTCGAGGTGAACGGAGCCACCACGGCTCTCTACCTGGATGCCGACCTCGTAGGCGCAGGTTTCGCGGCCGGCCTGGAGGGGGCGGTAGTGATCACCGACGGGCTTGCCGAACAGGTCAGCCTGAACGCGACGGTCGATGGCACGGTCGACCTCGGCGACGTGACCCTCAATGGTGCGACGCTGAACGTCGAGAGCAGTTACGGAAGCCCACTCGACATCTCCTTCAACGGCGGGTTGAAGGTCGGTGCCAACGCCGATCTCACGGGCTCGGTCGATGCAAGCTTCGGCCCCAACGGATCGCTGCTGAGCCTCAGCGGGAACCTGTACGGCTCTCTGCAACTCGACTCGTGGGGTCTGGTCAACTTCAACGGTTCTGTCATCGCCAGCCCCGAACAGGTGACCCTTTCGGGGTCGGGTGCGCTCTCGCTGATCAACTTCCCGGCAGGGATCACCTTCAACGGGTCGTTCACGTCCTCGCTGAGCGAGCCGACCTGGTCGCTCAACGGCACAGCCCGGTTCCGCATCGCCTCGATCGAGATCGCGAGCGCCCGCGCGAGGCTGTCGCACCAGGCCGGCATGCAGGTGACCAGGGCGGGCTTCTACTTCTCGATAGTCGGGATCCCGACCTACTTCGAGGGCAACTTCCACCTCAAGCCGGGCGGTGGTTGCACCAAGGTCGACATCACCGGTGGCAGCTTCCTCGCTCGTCCGATCCTCGCACTCGCTCTGCCCGGCGTCGTGGGTTGTCCGGTCAACATCTGAGCTGCTCGTCCCATCGGGAGAGGCTCGCTCCAGACGGACCACCTCCAGAACGAACTGCGCGTTGCGGCGCCCGGCTTCCGGGCTGCACAGCGCTCGGTTCGCAATTGACGGGCTCTGTCGTCAGCTTCCGGCCCCGCTACCGCCACGCGCGTCGCGGGCGTGGCGGGTGGCCCGGTCATAGAGGCTCGCGATCTTCTCCGCGTAGCCGGGGTCGGTCGCCCAGTTGCCGTTGCCCATGTCGCTCCAACCTGGTGCCTTGCCCTTGGGGATCACGAACCTGCATCTCGGCGTGACCGTGGGTGTGGCGAAGTTCGAGCAGTCCACAGTCGCGTCCGCGTACGCGCGGAGGTGCTGGATCTGGGCCCTCACGCCGGTGCGAGCGTCGGGGAAGCGCGCCGATGAAGCACCGCCGTCGACCGCACCGATGCCCGAGAAGTTGTTGTGTGACGGCGGCATGCGTTCCGAGAAGCGGAACCAGCCGGTCTCGAGGATCGCCTGTGCGAACGCGACGTCACCGGCGACCCCCTCGCGGGCGCCCTCTTCGATGAAGTACCGGGCGATGTCTCTGACCGGCACCGGCGGGCGGGCATCGCCAACCCCGACCGAGTCGACCCAGGAGGCCAACTCCTGCGCGCTCAAGCGCGACGGGCCCATCACCGGTCCCGGATCGGGATACGCGCTCGAGCGCACCGGCGCCGTCGTGGTTGTCGTCGTGGTGGTGGGCGTCGAGGTCGTAGTGCTCGTTGCGACCGGTCGGTGGGCCGGAGCGCAACCGAGAGCGACCGCGCCCGAGGCGATCACCACGACGAGCGGGCCTTTGAGTCGTTGTGTCACTACGGTCCCTCCGAGTGTTCGGCCGATTGGTCCTCATCGGCTGTCCCCGAGGCGACCTTGAGGCGCGGACGGCGCAACTGAATGGCCTCAGCCACCAGAACGGGGGCTGAGGCCATTCGGTTGGCGGAACCCGGCTGACCTCGGCTGGCGGGACTCGTCACGCCTGCGCGACGGCTCGCGCGATCTCACCCCAGCGGTCCAGGTTGTCGGGGTTGCGTGACAGGTCGTCCGCGGTCAGGTACGAGATGATCCGTGCGGCGCGGCCGCGGTAGCGCTCGATGAGGCGATCCGCGACTTCGTCCCATCCACCGACGACCGCGAAGTGCGAGAGCATCTCTTCGTCGATCAGGTCGATCATCCCGGCTATGTCGCCCGCTTTCAGTAGGTCGTTGAGGCGCGCCGAGGTCCCCTCGAAGCCGAGGTCGTCGAACTGGAAGGCGTAGTTGCGGGTCGATCCGTAGAACGCGATCTGCGCACGGGCGCGCTGGAGGAGCTCGAAGCGGTCCTCAGGCGTGTCGCCGGGCACGATGAACACCGGGACGAGGAGGTCTACCTCGGAGCGATCCCTCATCGCTCGCTGTGTGCCGTCGCGCACCGCTGGTTCGAGGCGACGGTCGAGGTAGTGCATCGAGTGCAGCGGATGCACATGGACACCGTCCGCAATCTCACCCGCCATGCGGATCATCCACGGGCCGACCGCGGACACGTCGAGCTTGATGTCGCCGTGGGCATGCGAGGGTGGGCGCCACATCTCGGGAAGCAGGGACAACTGGTAGAAGGGACCCTCGTGAGCGAGCGGGGCTTCACCTCGGAACGCTCGGAGACACGCCCTGACTGCTTGCAGGTAGTCCTGCATCCGAGGGCCGGGTGGGTCGAACTCGGCCCCGTAGCGACGCTCGATGTGGGCTCGCACCTGGCTGCCGAGACCCAGGCGGAAGCGCCCACCGGTGTTCCCGGCGAGCTCCCACGCGAGCGACGCCGTGACCATCGGGCTGCGGGGGAAGGCCACCGCCACACCGGTGCAGAGCTCGAGTGAGGTCGTCGCACCGCCAGCAGCCGCGATCGACATCCACGGCGTCTGACCCGTCTCGGTGAACGCCATGCCGTCGATCCCCGCCGCTTCGAGGCGCTGGGCGTCGCTCGCCGCGGTTCTCCACGAGGTCGCGCCGGTCATGACATCGAATCTCACAGTGGCCCCCGTCGAAGTCGTGATCGCCGATCGTAGGGGACGGCGAACGGCTACGTCCGCGAGTCCGGTGCATTCTCGGTGCGCATCTCCGGCTTGCGGGTCTGATCCGACGCTTGAGTTGGTCCATGCGCGGCTTCTGGTTGGTGGCTCACAGGCTGCCGCCCTGGTTCCACCCGAACAGAGTCCGCATCTGTTGGTACACCGTCGACGAGCCGCGGTAGGAGAACTTATCGGCGTCGAGGTCCGACACGCCGCATCGGCCCCTGCGGAGATCCCACAGGGTGCCGAGGGTCGTGAGGAGAACGGGCGGTTCCGAGCCGTCGCCACCCGTGGTCAGGCGGAGCCGGTTGAGCGGGTGGAGGCCCTCGGTTGCTGGGCGCACGCTGATCTCGACGCTGCGGCTTTCGGTATAACGGCGGTTGGGGCTCCCTGTCTCGGTGTTGCCGGCTCTGGTGTCGGTCGCGAGCGCGCCACGATCTCCGCTGTTGTCGGATGACAACCGGTGGGTCCGCAGAACCACGGTGGCTCTCCACTGCGAGTCGTCGAGTACCTCGGGTTCCATCAGCGCGAGAAGTGCTCCCCGCAACAGGCGCAAAGGGGGAGGATCGGCATCGGGATCGGTCCACTCATCGACACCGAATCGGGCCAGGGCGTGGACGACCGGTGCGAGCTCGCGGCCTCGGGTGGTGAGGCGGTAGGCGCTTCGCGAACCAGGGCTGATGTGCTCCACCGACTCGATGATCCCCCTCTCGCACAGCATCGAGAGCCGGCTGCTCAACAGGTTGGGAGCAATGCCGGCCAGGCCATCGCGAAGGTCGCTGAAGCGCATCGGACCGAACATGAGATCGCGCACGATGAGCAGCGTCCAGCGTTCACCCAGGAGGTCCAGGCTGTGAGCGACCGGACACGCCTGCGAGTAGCTGCGACGCGCCCGGGCTGTCGATGCGCTCGCATCATTGCTCGTTGCGGGATGTGCCACTCGTTGCTCCCAACAGTACCGGTTGTTGACCGGCTCTTGCGCAGTATAGAAAACTATACTACCGTCGCCGCGGCCGGCCGCCGAGCGCGCCTGGATGCACCTGGACCACGCCGTCAGTGCACCGACCTTGAACCAGGGGGATTGAACATGACCACCGTCACCGAGTACGCACCGGGTGTGCCCAGCTGGGTTGATCTCGCCACACCGGACCCGGTTGCCGCCCAGCAGTTCTACGGCGCTCTGTTCGGGTGGACCTACCAGACGAACCCGACGGGGACGCCGGGCAGCGACTACGTGATTGCCAACAAGGGTCCTTCGGCGGCGGCCGGGATGATGGAGCTGTCCGAGCAGATGGCGGCATCGGGGATGCCCCCCGTGTGGTCCACCTACGTGACGGTCACCGACGTGGAGGCAACCACAAGGACCGCAGAGACATCCGGGGGCAGTGTGCTCCAGCCACCGATGGACGTGAGGGAAGCGGGTCGCATGAGCGTGTTGGCGGACCCTTCGGGCGCCGTCATCTGTGCATGGCAACCCAAGGAGCACATCGGAGCGGAGGTGATCAACGAACACGGTGCGTTCACGTGGTCCGAGCTGATGACACCTGATCCTTCCGCAGTCACGCAGTTCTATGCCGAGGTGTTCGGGTGGACGGCGAACACCGCGCCCATGCCGGGTATGGAGTACACCGTGTTCATGGTCGAGGGGGGTCACGAGAACGGTGTTGCAGGTGCCATGAAGTCCCCGATGGAGGCCATGCCGGCGTTCTGGGGTGTGTACTTCATGGTCGATGACGCCAGTGAGACCGCTGCCAAGGCCAAAGAGCTGGGTGCGACTCTGATGATGGAGCCCACGGCCATGCCGGGTGTGGGGACCCTCTCGACCATGTCGGATCCCCAGGGTGCGGTGTTCTCGATCATGACCCCGGGTGAGTGACGTGGTCGAGCAGGGCACTGGTGGCTCCTCGGCGAAGGAGCCGGTGGATGGGCCCGGGGAGAAAGCGGAGCGTGATCCTGCCTACGTGTTCGCCCAGCTGCCGGTCGTACCCACCGGACCTGAGGGTCTGCCGGGCTCGCTCGAGCTCGGTGTGTTCTCGATCTCTCTGAGCGTCGCCGATCTCGAAGCGTCCAAGGTGTTCTACGAGACCCTTGGCTTCGAAGTCACCGGTGGATCTGCCGAGGAGAACTGGCTGATCCTCAAGAACGGCGAGACCACGATCGGGTTGTTCGAGAGCATGTTCGAGGGCAACATGTTGACCTTCAACCCGGGCCTGACCGCCCGGATGGAGCGCATCGAGTCCTTCACCGATGTGCGGGAGCTCGCGTCGCGGCTCGAGTCGGACGGAATCAAGTTGTCCGATCGATCCATCGAAGGGGGTTCGGGGCCCGGCTGGGTCGCGTTGAGCGATCCCGACGGAAACAAGGTGCTGATCGACCAGTTCTTCTGATTGCCATCCACACCCCGTCCGCTACCAATCGAGGGCCAACGTCGGTCACTTCCGCACGGTCAGCTCAGTCACAACAGCTCTCCCCGTTCCACGCCTCGGCTCCCTCGCGCACCGCGAGCACGGCGATGACGAGCCCGGCAACGGGATCCGCCCACCACCAACTCCACCACGCGTTCAGCACCAGGCCACTCAGCAGGACGACCGAGAGGTACGTGCAGATCAGGGTCTGTCGTCCGTCCGCTCGCACCGTGGGCGAACCCATCTTGTGACCGACCGAGGACTTGGCGACAGCGAGCACCGGCATCACGACGAGCAAGGCGGCGGCCAGCGCGATGCCAACCGGCGACGACTCGGGAGCGGTCGCCGCGAGCAGATCGAGCACCGCCCGGACACCCACGTAGGCGAGCGCGAAGAAGCTCGCTCCGATCAGCCGCAGGGCCGCCCGTTCTCGTTGCTCGGCGGTTCCGGGGTGATGGCCGGCGCCGTCGAACTGCCAGACGACGACCAGCGCAGAGGCGACCTCGATGGTCGAGTCGAGTCCGAAGCTCACCAGCGCCACCGAATCGGCTGCGCTGCCGGTCATGACGGCCACCACCGCCTCGATCACGTTCCAGGTGACGGTCGTCCACGCGAGAGCCAGGGTCAGGTACCGGAGCCTCTGTTGTTCGCGGGAATCGACGGCCGGGTTCACCCCTCCGCCGTGTCCGGTGCTCCGGACCGGTTCCGACGAGCTCACTGCACGCCCGCGTCGTGGGCGCATCCCGCTGCGGGCCCGAGCGCGAGATCACACAGCTCGCTCAGCACGTGAGCGAGCTTCGGGTCGCTCAGGCGGTAGCGCTGACGACGGCCTTCCGCCTCGGCGACCACCAGGCCACAGCCGCGCAGGCAGGCCAGGTGGTTCGAGACGTTCGGGCGTGTGAGACCCAACGCGTCCGCCAGAGCAGGATAGGTCCGACCATCCAAGAGCGCCACCAGGATCTGTCTGCGGCACTCGTCGGAGAGGGCGGTGCCCACGCGTGCGAGAGTCGACATGTCGACCCTCGCGGATCGCGGTCGAGAACGAACTGCGAGCCAGTCGAGCTCGGGAGCCGCATCACGTTCCGCCCACCCGTTTCGCTCGGCGACGGACGGGGTGACACCATCGGACCTCCCGGTTCGCTGCAGCTGCATCGAACCGCCGTGTCAAAGGAGCGCGCATGGTCGAACAGAGCCTCTGGGTGAACATCACATCCCAGAACCCGGAACACTCCAGCTGGTACATCCAGCGCTTCCGTGACATGGAGGCACAAGGTGCGGATCTGGGCGGAGAGGCACGCATGATCGATGCGATGGTTCCCCGGGCAGCGCGGGTCATGGACGCAGGTTGCGGCCCGGGCCGGGTGGCGGGGTTCCTCCATGGGCTCGGCCACGATGTCGTGGGTGTCGACGTGGATCCGGTCCTGATCGATGCGGCCGAGGCGGATCACCCCGGCCCGGCCTACGTGGTGCGTGACCTGGCCGAGTTGGCCCTGCCCTCCAGTGGGATCGCGGAGCCCTTCGACGCGATCGTCTGCGCCGGAAACGTGATGACCTTCTGCGCGCCGAGCACCCGGGGGTTGATTATCGATCGCCTCGGAGCACACCTGCGCCCCGATGGCCGCCTCGCGGTGGGATTCGGGGCGGGCCGCGGCTACGAGTTCGCCGAGTTCTTCGAGGATGTAGAAGCGGCCGGGCTCGAAGCAGACCTGTTGTTGTCGACCTGGGACCTGCGACCATTCACCGCGGAATCGGACTTCCTCGTGGCGGTACTGTCCCGCAGCGGTTGACTGAAGAACGCTTCGTGAGTCATCTGGGGATCGATGAGCGCCACATGACTCGAAAATGGTGCTCCAGTCGCTCAGGGTTGGTGGCAGAGTCGGTGGCACGCTGCTCCGCAAGGTCGCCAGCAGGGCCGTCAGCAGGGCCGTCAGCACGGCCGTCAGCAGGGTCGTCAGCACGGCCGTCAGCAGGGTCGCCAGAAGGGTCGGCCCTTCCGGTTCTGTGGGACCACCGCGTCAGGTACTGTCGCAGCGTGTTCTCGTTCGGGATGGCAGCGTGTTCTCACTGGGGATAGACGTTGGTTCCACCAACGTGAAGGTGGCCCTGGTGGACGACCAAGGTCTGCTGCACGGTCGCGGCTCGCGGGCACTCGTGACCCACTCCGAGGGCGACACCGCGACTCAGGACCCCGACGCGCTGCTCGACGCGGTGTTCGCCGCAGCGGCGGACGCGCTGGCCGAGGCGCCGGGACGAACAGGCGACGTGGTCACGATCGGGGTCTGCAGCCAGTACTCCTCGATCGTCGGGGTCGACGACGGCGGTCGACCGGTCACCCCGCTGATCATGTACATGGACCAGCGGGGTGCGGATCACTGCTGGGCGATCATGGAGCGCCACCCCGACGCGTTCGGGACCTGGATGGAACGCCACGGCATACCGCCGATCGGTGCCGGCCTGTCGCTCGCGCACCTGCTGGCCCTCCAGCACGACCGACCGGAGCTGCACGCAGAGGTCGACTGCTATCTGGAGGTCATGGACCTGGTCTGCGCGGCACTCACCGGGAGGGTGGTCGCCAACCAGTGCACGATGTTCACCTCCCAGCTCTGTGACAACCGCACCCTCGATGCCACCGAGTACGACCCCGAGTTGCTGGCGATGTCGGGTGTCGACCGCCAGCGCCTGCCCGAACTGGCCGGCTGCGACGAGCCGGTCGGCAACCTGAGCGAGGCCGCAGCACAGCGTCTGGGGCTCAGCACCGACGTGGTGGTCCAGGCGGCGATGAACGACACCCACGCCGGAGCGTTCGCGACCGGGGTGTTCCACAGCGACGCGACCGGGTTGATGATCGGTACCACCGCGGTGATCCTCGAGGAGCTCGGCCACCCCGCGAGCGACCTCGAACGCGAGATCGTGACCATGCCCTCCCCGGTGCCCGGCCAGTACCTGGTGATGGCCGAGAACGGCCTCGCCGGTCGGCCGGTCGCCCACGCGCTCGGTGAGCTGCTCGCCAGCCCGACCCTTACCACTGCGGGCGGGTTGGGCTCGGCAGTCGACCCCTTCACCGAGATCGCCGCCGCGATGGCGGCCTCGGGGCCGGGCGCCGGTGGGGTGATGTTCCTTCCCTGGCTCGCAGGGTCGCTGTCGCCGAGCTCGGATCCAGACATGCGGGGTGGGTACATCGGCGTCGGGCTCTCCACGACGCGTGCCGACATGGTCCGTGCGACGATCGAGGGAACCGCCCGCAACCTGCGCTGGTTGGCACCCGCGGTTCAGGACATGACCGGCCGCGGGATCACCGAGATCACCTTCGGGGGAGGAGCGGCGCGCTCGGCCGAGTGGGCCCAGTGCGTCGCGGATGTGCTGGCGTGCCCCGTGTCGATCCTCGAGCACCCCGACCACTCTGCCTCGCGGGCGGTCGCGCTGGTGGCGATGGCGCGCCACCGGGGCTCGCCGGTCACCGAGGTGTCACTGTCGGTGGCCGACCGCGTGGAGCCCGATCCGGCCGCCACCAAGGTCCACGACGAGGCGCAGGCCATCTTCGAGGAAGCGTTCCAAGCCCTGTTGCCCATAGCGAAGAGGATGAGACAATGAGCGACTACTACCCCTATGCCGATCGGTTCCCGGTCAACCGTGAGATCCCCGAGAACGGCCGCGACCGCTCCGAGGTGTTGAGCGAGCTCCACCAGATGGCCACCGAGGAGGACGCCACCTGGCAGACCGGCAAGGTGTCGGGGTCCTACTACTGCGGAGACATGGACCACTACGCGTTCATGACCGAGGCGTTCGGGCGCTTCGCTCACGTGAACGCACTGCAGCGCGACGTGTGCCCCTCGGCCACCAAGTTCGAGGGTGAGATCATCGCGATGACCCTCGACATGCTCGGCGCATCGAGCATCACCGACACCACCCCAGGTGGGATCGTCACCTCCGGCGGCACCGGCAGCATCCTGCACGCGCTCCTGGCCTACCGCGACCATGCCCGCGAGCAGCGTGGCATCACCACCCCCAACGTGGTCAAGCCCGAGACCGGTCACCCGGCGTTCGACAAGGCATGCCATCTCTTCGGCATCGAGATGCGCCGCGCTCCGATCATCGAGAAGTCGGCCACTGCCGATGTCGACGCACTAGCGGGACTCGTCGACGACAACACGATCGCCATCATCGGTTCGGCCTGCAACTACGGCTACGGCACGGTCGACCCGATCGCGGAGCTGGGCCAGGTGGCCCTCGATGCCGGCACCGGCCTGCACGTCGACGGGTGTCTGGGCGGGTTCATCCTGCCGTGGGGGCGCGAGCTGGGTTACGACATCCCGGCGTTCGACTTCTCGGTGCCGGGGGTCACCTCGATGAGCGCGGACACGCATAAGTACGGCTACGGGTTCAAGGGCACCTCGGTGGTGATGTTCCGCGACACCGCGGTGCGCAACTCGCAGTACTTCTACCTCACCGACTGGACCGGCGGTA
>CAYVYG010000063.1:0-12114 GCA_964454385.1 uncultured Microthrixaceae bacterium | reverse complement strand
GCCCCACGTTGCGGAGGAGGCGGGCGCGGTGCGCAGCACCCGGGTGCCCGCCGGGAAGACAGCACGGAGCGCGGTTTCGTGCTCATCTGGATCGCGTTGATGCTGTTCATGCTGCTCGCCGTCGCGGGGTTCGCGGTCGACCTCGGCAACTGGTGGTTGCAGTCCACGAAGCTCCAGCGCGCGGTCGACGCAGGCGCACATGCGGGGGCGGTCTTCATGCCCTCGGATTTCCCCCAGGGAAGCGTCAAGGCGCGCAGCGAGGTGGCGCGCAACGGCTTCGACGACGGCATCCTGGGCGGTCCCTCGAACGCGACGGTCGTCGTGTCGAAGATGCCCAACCCCTACCAGCTGAAGGTCACATCGACAATCGAGGTGGACAACTACTTCTTGAGCCTCATCGGCATGGACACCCAGACCCTCACCCGTGACGCGGTCGGCGAGTTCGAGTTGCCGATCGCGATGGGATCACCGGAGAACAAGATCGGCGACGACCCCGAGGCCGGTGACCTCGATTCGCAGTTCTGGATCAACGTGGCCGGGCCGAAGGCAACAAAGATCTCCGGTGACCGCTACGCGGCGAAGAACTGCCCCAACAGCGTCGCCCGCTGCACCGGCACCGTCAACCCCGGTTTCGGCAACGACGACTACGCCGAGGACGGCTACTTCTTCACGATGGACGTGAAGTCGATCGATCCCGGCAAGGACCTGATGGTGCAGGTCTACGACGGGGCGATGGCCTACGTCGGCGACCATTGCACCAGTCGGACCTTCCCGAATGCCACCCAGCGCACCTATCTCGCCGGTCTGGGCTATCCCGACGCGGAGGTCCGCTATGAGGGAGGTGAAACCGACTGGTGCACCGGCGACCAGGACATCTCGGGGTCGGGCACGGAGACAACTTTCATCATCAGGAAGCCTGACTCGACACCTTGGAGCGTGACCGACAACGAGGTCGTGGCCACGACGACGTGCTCACCTCAGACGCTCCCGTCGTTCAACACCAGCGGAAGCCGCATCTTCGAGATGCTGGATCCCAACGACGGCAAGTACGTCGGTGAGTCCGATCTCTCACCCCCCTACGGAACCTGGACCTTCGCGTCGACCTTCAGGCAGTGGGCGACACTGTGCGTGATCCCACCGGGAAGTGTCACGACGGGCGAGTACATCATCCAGGTGCGCTCAAACGCAAGCTCGCTCGACCCGACGGTCTACGACCCGTCTGTCAACGAGGGGGGCCACAACCGCATGTCCATGCGTGTGGGGTTCGGTTCCACGGGAGCCGAGTCGCTCGACGGAACCAACGTGACGATCAACGCTCGTACGAAGCTGCCGATCTACGCCAACGCCACCGGGGCCGACACCAGCTTCCACCTGGCGCGCATCCTGCCCGCGGACGCGGGGCGGACCCTGCGGGTGACCCTGTTCGACATGGGCGACGCGGCCAGCGCCGGGACGCTGCGGATCCTCGCGCCCACCGACACTCCAGATCCACCGGGGGACTTCGCGGACTGCACGTTCACTCGAGATGACGGAGGGTCGCTGAACGTCAGCTCCAACTGCAAGCTGAACAACGTCTCGAGCGGCAAGGGCTTCAACGGACGCATCGTCGAGGTCGACGTGCCGATCCCCGCCGACTACGACTGCGACGATCATCTGCCGACCGGTTGTTGGACCAAGGTGCTCGCGGACTTCCCCGGTGGCGTCCAGGACACGACCACCTGGTCCGCATCGATCCTTGGCAGCCCGGTTCGCCTCGTCGAGTAGCGCCCAGGGCAGGCTCCTCCACCCACGGGACCTCACCCGGTCGTGGGACGCTGAGTACCCGGAATAGGCACACGGTGGCCACGCGTCAGCGCGAAGCTCACTACCCTTGGCGTGCCGCCTCCCACTGCGCGATCCGCTCCCCCATGGGCGTTGATGGCTCGCCGTCGACGAATGGCCACAGCTCCTCTGCGATGCGGCGCCAGTTGTTGCGTGCACGCAGGTCGCCGAACAGTGCGTACAGACCCAGGTTGATCCGCTGGATGATGACCATCGACGGCGGCAGGTTGGCGGTCTTCATGATCTCGACGTGAGGTCCGCTGAGATCGAAGAAGCGCCTTAGCGACTCCGATGAGTACTCGGGAGTGATCTCCATCTCCTCGTCGGTCATCACGAAGTCGTAGAAGTGCCCGAAGTAGTCGCGGATCTGTTCCTCACCGAAGCCGCTGTCAGCCTCGAGGATGCCGATCTTGCCGAGCAGCCTCTTGTAGGACGCGATGTCGTCCTCGAGCACCATGTAGCGGATCATGTCGGCGAAATCCGCCAGTTCCGTGTCGTCGAAGCGCTTCACGAGCCCGAAGTCGAGGAACGTCACCTGCCCGCCGGGGCGGAACAGGTAGTTGCCGGGATGCGGATCTCCGTTGAATGCGCCGAGGGAGTAGATCGACCCGAACACGAACCGGTAGAGGGTCTCGGCTGCGAGCTGTCTCTCCTCGTCGGGCCAATCGGTGACCTCGGAGAACCGGGCACCGTGGGCCATCTCGGTGGTGAGCACCCTCGCGGTGCTCAGGTCCTCTAGCACCCCGGGCACGTGTATGTAGGGGTGGCCCCGGTAGGCATCCATGAACAGCCGTTGGTTCTCGGCCTCGATGCGGTAGTCGAGCTCCTCGAGAACGCGCTCGCGGAGCTCCTCGACCAGTGGGCGCGGCTCGAGGCCGGGAAAGAGCATCCCGAGCATCGAGAACAACAGCTCGGAGTTGTCGAGATCCGCCGCTATCGCCTCCGCGACACCGGGGTACTGCACCTTCACGGCTACCTCGGTGCCGTCGAGGGTTACTGCGCGGTGGACCTGACCAATCGATGCCGATGCGATCGGGAGCCCATCCCACTCCGAGAACACCTCCGACGGTGGAGCAGCCAACTCCTCGGCCACGACCGACTCCGCGAGGCCCGGCGCCATCGGTGGAGCATCGGTCTGGAGCTGCGCGAGGGCCTCGCGCACAGGTTCAGGAAGACCCTGGTCGAGGTAGCTCGCCATCTGGCCGAGCTTCATCAGGGCACCCTTCATCTGGCCGAGCTGTTCAGCGACCTGCTCAGCGGTGCGCAGCTCGAAGCGCTCGGCGAGCTCGGCCCGGCGGTCCTGCGAAGCGACGCTCGAACGAGCACGCATCGCCATGTAGTCGGCTCCCGCGCGCGCCGACATGCCGAGGAGCCGCCCGGTGCGGGCCGACCTGGCGGTGCGCAGGGTTCCCGGCGCTGTGGACGCCGCGTCCGAACCTCGAACACCGCCGGTGCGCCGCGAGCGGACCACCGCCACGGCGACCCCTGCTGCTGCTGCTGCCAGCGGCACGACGAACCAACCCGCCCGCCGGTCCACGGTTCGCTCAGTCCGTCTCGGTGATCGTGACGCTATCGATCACGACCGGATCCCCGGGGCGGTCCTGGGCTCCGGTTGGGACCCGCTGGATCGCATCGAGCACATCGAGACCCTCGGTCAGCTTTCCGAACAGCGAGTACTGCGGGGGCAGCCTCACACCGGCACCGCCCGAGATGATGAAGAACTGGCTCCCGTTTGTGTTCGGACCGGCGTTCGCCATCGCGAGCGAGCCGATCTGGTACTCCCCCTGTCGGGGCAGCTCGTCTGCGAACCGGTAGCCGGGGCTGCCCCGGCCGGTGCCCTCGGGACAGCCGCCCTGGATCATGAAGTCCTCGATGATCCGGTGGAACCCGAGGCCGTCGTAGTACTTGTAGCGGGCGAGGCACACGAAGTTGTTGACCGTGCGGGGGGCCTTCCGGGCGTCGAGCTCCGCGGTCATGGTGCCGTGGTTGGTCTCTATGGTCGCCACGTACCGATGACTCGCATCGATGCACATCGGCATCTCGGAATCGAAGCTGCGGGTCTGGGTGGCGGATCCGTCGGTGGGGGGACATTGCGGGGCCATGGGGGTCCTTTCGTCGTCACGTCACGGTAGTGGCCAAGGGATCGATGACCGGAACCGGTCGGGTGTCGAGCCGCACTCGCCGGATGTTCACCGGAACCGGTCGAGCACCACCGGGGCCTCGGAGTCGACCAGCAACAGCACCGAGGCACCGCCGATGCGCGCACCGCGGGTGGGCAGCACGACGGTTTCGGGCGTGGTGCCGCCCAACCGGCGCGCAAGGCCCATGGCGTCGAAGAACCCGAGCCCGGTATCGACGGTCAGACCGCCGGACAGCGCTGCAGCGGCGCGCCCCAGAGCGATCGGGTTGCGTTCCGAACCGACCTCCGACAGGGCGGTCACGAGGAACTGGCGTTGGCGTTCCTGGCGGCCCAGGTCCGCGGTCGGGTCCTTGACCTCCTGGCCGTCGATGATCTCGGTGTAGTTGCGCGCCCTCACGTAGGCGAGCGCCTGGGTTCCATCCAGGGTCACCGGGCCGCTCTGTTGGATGTCGAGACCGGAACCGGGGTCGAACGCCGGGTTCGGGAACTCGACGGTGATCCCCCCGACTGCGTCGATCAGGCCCGCGAAGGAAGCGAAATCGACCTCGGCGTAGTGGTTGACCGGCACCTCGAGGTTGGACTGGACCGCGCGGACCAGGTTCGCCGGGCCGTCGTTGTAGGTGCCGTTGATCCGGCCCTCTGATCCGGTGGCGGGGTTGGTGATCCACAGGTCGCGGGGGATCGACATCATCACCGAACCCGCCGGCCCGACCCGCAACAGGATGAGCGTGTCAGCGCGCCTGCCCGCCACGGTCGGTTCGGCGGCATCCGGAGCTTCGGGGTCGAGGTTCTCACGCGAGTCGGAGCCGACCAGCAGGTAGTTCACCGAGTCCCCGGAAGGCTCGTCTAGGACACCCTCGAGGTCCACACGGTCGATCCCCCGGTACGACGTCCAGAGCCAGCCGAGGTACAACACCACCAGCGCCAGGAGCCCACCGACGATTCCCAACACGATCCGTCGGCGCCTGGAACGCCGCTTCGGGGGAGGAGGCTGTGGAGGCGGAGCCGGTGCGCCCGGGCGGATGGTCGGCTCCGGTTGCGGTGGCGGCGGGCGCACAGGGCGTCGAGTCGAAGGCTGAGGGGCCCGCGGAGGCGCTGTGGGCGGCGCTGCTGGTTGCGCCGCAGCGGGGTTCGGCACGTGCCACTGCCCGGGCGGACCGGATCGAGGGGGTCCACCGGGACGGGTTCCGCCACCGTCGTCGTCTTCCGGCGTCACGGCCCAAGTGTGCCAGCTGCGCCCGAGGACACTGCGCATGCCCCTCATGCGCCCGATGACACTGCGCATGCCCGTCTCCGCTCCCGCGTCGCCGTATCGTGTCGGGGTGTCCATCGACGAACCCGGCGACCCGGACGAACGGTCTTCGGATACGGGAGCCGGTTCCGACCCTGAGCCCGCCGACGGGACCAGAACCCGGCGCCGGGTGCCGCTGAGTTGGTTGATCGCAGCCGTAGTGGTCGTGGCGCTCGGTATCTGGGCGGCCACCAGGGTTGGGCAGAGACCCAGCATCGAAAGCCGATCCACGACCACGGACTCCCGCTCGCCGGTTTCGACTGCTGGACCTGGCGACCCGACGGACCGGGATCCCGCGCCGACGACCGCCGGCGTCACAGCCGGCTCGCAGGCAACGTTCGCGGAGAACGTCCCGGCTCGTCCCGGCACCGGCTGTTCTGAGTCGCCCAAAGGCCTCGCTCCACCGCCCGACGATCCCGGTGCGACACAGGAGCTGACCGTGGAGGGGGCCGAATTGGCGAGCTACACCCTCGATGCCTCCGGATCCAACCGCTCCGGTGACGACCCTGCGCCGCTGCTGGTAGTCGTCTCCGAGCCCGGGCTTGCGGTGGCAGAGCTGGAGACGACCAGCGCACTGGCCGAGTCGACTCCCGGTTGGGTCCACGCGCTGGTCGACCCGCTGGCAGGATCAGACCGACTCGGCTCCAAGGGGCTGCCCCGACTCATCAAGCAGGTGGACAGCACCCGGTGCATCGACTTGAACCGCGTCTTCGTGGTCGGTTTCGGGGAGGGTGCCCGAGCGGCCGGCACCGCTGCCTGCGAAACACCCGAGTTGGTGACCGGCGTAGCGATGGTCGCCGGGTGGGTCGAGCCCGATTGCAGACCCGACCCGCCGGTCGCGGTGCGCATCATCGCCGCCGGGGACGACCCGAGCATCGACGCCGGCACCGCACTCGAGGAGATTGGTACTGCATGGTCCGAGGCTGTCGGAGCGGGTGACCTCTGGGTCGACGGCCGCGACGAGGAAACCCTGGTCCGCCACTGGAGCGGTCCCGGCGGCATCAGCGTCGAGACGACCGCGACGGTCAGCGGCGGCCACGAATGGACGCTCCCCGCTTCGCTGACGCTGCCCACGTTCCTTCACGACACCGGACGGGCCACGGACTGAC
The DNA here is from genome assembly GCA_964454385.1 of uncultured Microthrixaceae bacterium. Taxonomy (GTDB): domain Bacteria; phylum Actinomycetota; class Acidimicrobiia; order Acidimicrobiales; family Microtrichaceae; genus JAMLGJ01. The sequence continues at coordinate 5,753 of CAYVYG010000063.1, read as the reverse complement.
CGGTGAGGCCCCTCGCACTTCGGCACGCCTGCCGACCTCAGCGCAGCGGCGGTCCCGACATCCACGCCACCAGTGATCGACGGACGCCATCGCCGAGGGGCGTCACACGGTGGTACTCGAAGGAACAGAAGCTCACCGCGGTTCCCCGCCCGCGCACCTCCGAGCGGTACTGCGCTAGCTCGGAGTCGTCGTAGTCGGTCGCCACCTCGAGGAACTGAAGGTCCGCCCCGCGGTAGGCGTCGGGATCGCTCAGCTGCACCACCACCGACACCTTGCGGTCCTCGACCCCCCGCTCCAGTCCGTCGTGGTGCCAGGTGTAGTGGGAACCGACGACGTCGTAGATCGTGTACTGGAGGTCCTCCTGGATTCCGTCGATCGCGAGGCCCCAGCCGCGATTGGACCTGCGCGCGATCGCCTCGAGGCGCTCGAATGCCCATCGCGACGCGTCGTCCCTGGGGATCCAGGCCACTGTCGTCCGTCTGAGATCGGCCGCGTCGGAGAGCCCCTCGATTCCTGCGTCCTCGCGTCCGTGGACGAGCGCAGCGCGGTCACCGAGCTCCACCAGCGCATCGCACTCGGCTTGGTCGAAGGCACGAGGATGCACCACGAAGTTGGCCCAAGGCACTGTCATATGGCGCCGAGGCTAGCTGGGCCCCTTGAGCGTGCGGCTCGCCGTCGGTTCCCGCTCCGGTAACCTGCGCCGAACGGAACCGGCATGCCGCCCCGGATCGTCACTCCGCGCGAAACAGGTGGCGCAACGGACGATGAGAACGGGCGACAAAGGGGGCATCGATGACCGACACCTATGACATCCTCGCAACGGCTCTGGGTTCGATGGCCTCCGAAGGCCGACTCCTGCGCGGATCAGAGGCAGCCGATGACTACCGTGGCGACGAATCCCTCACGGTCGAACGCCAGGTTCCCGCGGCCGTCGCAGTCCCATCGAACACCGCCGAGGTCTCGGAGATCCTCCGGGTGTGCGCCGAGCACCGTTTCCCGGTGACAGCACGCGGCGCCGGGACCGGGCTCTCGGGCGCCGCGGTTCCCGGCGCGGACTCGCTGGTGGTCAGCTTCGAGGCGATGAGCTCCATCGTCGAGATCGACCACGACAACCACGTGGCGGTGGTGCAACCGGGGATCCGTCTGAACGAGCTCGACGAGGTCCTCGCGTCCCATGGGTTCGTGTACCCGGTGTATCCGGGTGAGTACTCGGCCAGCCTCGGCGGCAACGTCAACACGAACGCCGGGGGAATGCGAGCGGTGAAGTACGGGGTGACGCGCCATCACGTGCTGGGCCTCGAGGTCGTGCTCGCCGGTGGAGAGGTCATCCGAACCGGTGGCAAGTTCGTGAAATCGAGCTCGGGCTACGACCTGACCCAGCTGATCGTGGGCAGCGAGGGAACCCTCGGGCTGGTCACCGAGATCACCCTCAGGCTCCAGCCGCGGTTGGCCCACCAGGCGACGGTGCTCGCACCGTTCGCGACTCTCGAGGAGGTGACCGCAGCGGTCCCCCGCATCCTCGATTCGGGCGTTGCCCCACTGATCCTCGAGTACCTCGACATCATGACCATGGCAGCCACCAAGGCACACGTCGGCCTCGAGCTCGGCATCCCAGCCGATATCGAGGCAACGGCGCTCGCCTACCTGGTGGTGATGCTCGAGAGCACCCACGAGAACCGACTGGACGAGGACACCCAGGCCGTTGCCGAGCATCTCGCCGAGTTGGGTGCGATGGACGTGTACGTGCTGCCGCCTGCCGCGGCAGGGGATCTCATCCGTGCCCGCGAGCAGGCGTTCTGGGTGTCCAAGGCGAACAACGCCGATGACGTGGTCGACGTGGTGGTCCCACGCGCCAGCGTGCCCGAGTTCATGGCGCGGGTCTCGGAGCTCTCGAGCGAGTACGAGGCGTTCATCGCGGGATGCGGCCACGCCGGGGACGGCAACGTTCACCTCGGGGTGTTCTGTGGCGGTGACGACGACAAGCGCCACCGGATACTCGATGACCTGTTCGACTCCGCTGCTCGTCTGGGTGGCGCGGTCTCGGCCGAACACGGCATAGGCATCGCGAAACGGGAGCACTTCCTCGCGATCGAGGATCCGACGAAGATCGACCTCATGCGGCGCATCAAAGAAGCGTTCGACCCTGACGGGATCATGAACCCCGGAACGATCTTCTGACGCCCCCACAGCTCTCCCCCAAGACACGAAAGGCTCTGATGACATGAACGGTGCACAGGCGCTGATAAGGACCCTGGTGGCGGCCGGGGTCGACACCTGCTTCATGAACCCTGGCACCTCCGAGATGCACTTCGTGGCGGCGCTCGACGACGTGCCCGAGATGCACGGCGTCTTGGCGCTCTACGAGGGAGTGGCGACCGGGGCAGCCGACGGCTTTTCGCGGATGGCTGGGCGACCTGCTGCGGTGCTGTTGCACCTCGGCCCGGGGCTGGGCAACGGGTTTGCCAACCTGCACAACGCCCGCCGGGGCCACGTGCCGGTGGTCAACATCGTGGGTGACCACGCGACCTACCACGCCCGATACGACGCTCCTCTGCAGTCCGACATCGCCTCGATCGCCTCGAGCCTCGAGGGCTGGGTACGCACCTCGACCGACCCCCACGGTGTCGCCCGCGATGCGGCTGATGCCGTCTCGGCCGCCCAGGGCCCTCCGGGACGTGTGGCCACGCTCATCCTGCCCGCCGACACCTGCTGGTTGCCCTCCGACGGGCCCGTCGAGCCGGTGGCACCGGCATCGCCCCGCACCGTCGACAGCGACACGATCGCCTCGATCGCAGAGGTGCTGCGCAGCGATGCGCCATCGGCTCTGATGGTGGGCGGGAGCGCATGCTACGAGACACCCCTGCAGGACGCCGGGCGGATCACCTCCCACACCGGCTCGAAGCTCCTGGCCGAGACGTTCCCGCCCCGCTTGGAACGTGGAGCCGGACGCGTCGAGCCGCAACGCCTCGGCTACCTGGCGGAGTTCGCCCAAGCGCAACTCGAGGGGCTGGCGCACCTCGTACTGGTGGAGGCGTCGTCACCGGTGTCGTTCTTCGCCTACCCCGACAAGGCCTCCGACCTGGTACCCGAGGGATGTGAGGTCCACGTGCTGAGCGTGCCCGGAGACGACTCTGCCGGTGCGCTCGTAGCGCTCGCCGAGGAGCTCGGCGCTCCCGCATTGCCCGACGGGATCCGTCAGAGCCTCAGCCGGCCCGACCGCCCCACCGGCGACCTGGATGCCCAGACACTGGCCCAGGCACTGGGCGCTCTGTTGCCCGAAGACGCGATCGTGGCCGACGAAGGCAACACCGGGGGCCTGTTCGTGGCGGGCGCGACCTCGGGTGCACCCCGCCACGACTGGCTGTGCCTGCCGGGTGGGGCGATCGGCTACGGGATGCCCGTGGCGACCGGCGCGGCACTCGCGTCTCCGGGACGCAAGGTGCTCAACCTCGAGTCCGACGGCAGCGCCATGTACACCTTCCAGGCACTCTGGACACAGGTTCGTGAAGGCCTCGATGTGACCACTGTCATCCTCAACAACAGCTCCTATGCGATCCTCGAACTGGAACTTGCTCGCGTCGGAGCGTCGGCAGGTGGCGAGAAGGCCCATGAGATGCTCGACATCTCGGATCCTGATCTCGACTTCGTGACCCTCGCCAAGGGCATGGGCGTCGCTCACGCCTCCCGCGCCACCACCGCCGAGGACTTCACCGACCAACTCGAAGCAGCGCTGTCGACCGAGGGCCCCGCGCTCGTCGAGGCGGTGGTCCCTCCCCTGCTCTGACCCCCAGCGAACTGTCCGGTCACAGACACGCCGGTGTGGTCCCACAACGGACAGTTCCACGAGACCCGGGCACCCCCAGCGAACTGTCCGGTGACAGACACGCCGGTGTGGTCCCACAGCGGACAGTTCGCCGGGGGTTGATGGGTTCAGCGGCGGATGAACCGCCAGTCGTCCCAGACGGGTGCGCGCATGCGGCAACGGTACTCGGTGGTGTGGCCCACCCAGTTGTTGGTGATGCGCCCGTCGTCGGTCTTGTACCACGAGTTGCAGTCGCCGGCCCAGACGGTCTCCGAGGAGCGTTCACGCATCTCGGTGTCCCATCGGGTCAGTGCCGAGGGCGTCACGTCGATCGCAGCCGCGCCCCGGATGTCGAGCTGCTCGAGTGCCTCGAGCACGTAATGGACCTGCTGTTCGATCATGAACAGGATCGAGTTGTGGCCGAGGTTGGTGTTGGGGCCATACAGGATGAACAGGTTGGGAAAGCCGCTGACCGACAGCCCCATGTACGCCACCGCCCCGTCGGCCCACACCTCGTTGAGGTCGCGGCCGCCGCTGCCGGTGATCTTGAGCGGCGTGAGGAAGCGGGTGGTGGTGAACCCGGTGCCGAAGATGATCGTGTCCAGCCCGAAGTGGCGGCCGTCGCTCGTGTCGAGGCCGTCGGCGGTGATGCGCTGCACTGCGGACCCGACGACCTCGACGTTGTCGCGCAGAAGGGTCGGATACCAGTCACTCGAGAGCAGAAGCCTGCGACAGCCGGGCATGTACTCCGGTACCAGGACCTCGGTGGGCAGACGTTCGGAGGTCAACTTGTCGAGCTCGGCGATGAAGCGACGCCTGACCAGACGGCCCATCCAGGAGTCGCGGCGCATCAGGTTGAACCGCGATTCCAACCGCCAGTAGGTCCACACTCGGTAGGCCTTCTGCAACGGAGCGACGTTGCGGAACAACCACCGCTCCCACGCCCTGAACTCCCGGTCGGGCTTGGGCGCCACGTAGTTGGCGCTGCGCTGGAACAGCGTCAACTGACCGGCTTGGGCAGCCACCGGAGGCACGAACTGGATTGCGGATGCGCCGATGCCGATCACGCCGACCGTCTCGCCCGCGAGGTCGTGGTCGTGATCCCAGCGCGCGGAGTGGAACCTGGTGCCTCCGAAGTCTCCCAGCCCCTCGAAGTCCGGGATGTTGGGCATGTTCAACTGGCCGAGTCCCGAGACCACGACATCCGCGAGCAGCTTCGAGCCGTCCGCGGTGCGGATCGTCCAACACAGATCGTCGTCGGACCAGGTGGCCTCGGTGACCTCGACCCCGAAGTGGAAGTGACCGGCCATGTCGAAACGATCGAGAAGGGACTCGAAGTACTCGAGGATCTCGGGTTGCTTGGCCCACTTGCGGGACCAGTCCGGGTTCTGGGCGAACGAGAAGCTGTAGAAGTGCGAGGGCACGTCGCAAGCTGCATCGGGATAGGTGTTGTCCCGCCAGGTTCCGCCGGGCCCGTCGGAGCGTTCGAGCACGACGAAGTCGTCACGTGTTGCCATGCGCAGCCGCGCGGCCATGGCGAGCCCCCCGGCGCCGGCGCCGATCACTGCTACCCGTACCCGCTCGGGCAGTTCACCCGATCCGCGGGCGGATCGCAGAGCTTCCCCGTGGCTCGACCCCCGAACTGGCTCCATCACCCGCCAACGGTAGTCGAGCAACGACCCCCGGAATACGTGGGTCGATGGTCTGGTTGGACCCTGGAACGATCGCAACTCCATGCTGCGATCCCCCAGACCGACCCCTCAGACTGCAACCCCTGGCGACACCGTCGCGGGGGTCCACGCAGATTGCGAGACTGGAGAGACGATGGCAACCGTGAACCTCACCGAGGAGAGCTTCGAGGAGACGATCAAGTCCGATGGCATCGTGCTGGTGGACCTGTGGGCCGAGTGGTGCGGGCCCTGCAAGATGTTCGCACCGGTCTACGAGAAGG
>CAYVYG010000062.1:0-12129 GCA_964454385.1 uncultured Microthrixaceae bacterium | reverse complement strand
TGGCCCGATGGCCTCACACGGCCCGCCCACTGAAGGCCACCAGGCGCTCGAGCGGGCTCGCCCAGGGAGGTGGACAGGTCGGGTCGGCGAACAAGCCGTTGTCGCGCATCTCCCGGGTGATCGCACCACGGGCGAACTGGTCGACAGCCACGACAACGTCGTCGTCGATCGTGTAGCTCTGACCGGTGGCCTGCGCGAGGTCCCAGCCGTGGATGAGCCCGTCGAGCGCGACGAGGCGAGCGAACGTTTCGCCAGGCATCTCGCCCACCGGCGCGGTGATGACCCGCTCCATCGAACCTGGGGAGTGAACAGCGTCGAGGAGATCCTCCATGGTCCTGCTGAAGTGCTTCACGAGTACCGCATCGGCCCGCGGCGATTCAGGCTCCGTTGGGATCTCGCCACGGAACAGATGGGCGAACTGACCACCGAGGGTGATCATGTGTGTGAGCACGCCTGCGATGTCGAACTCGCTGCACGGGGTCGGATCGTGCAGACGCGCTCGATCGATCTGCTCCGCTACTGCGGTTGTGCGAGGGACTACTTGATCGAGCTGTCGTCTGGGTTCCACTTCTCACTCCTCATCGCCGAGTTGGCCGGTTTTCAGCGGTTCCGGTTCGCGGAGCCGTGTCTGAGAATTGGGCGCGACAAACCGTGTCGCGGCGCGACAATCAGCGTGGGGGCAAGCGCACCATGCAGACCGGGTCCGACCAGTTGACGAAGGCGGCACACGCGCTCGAACGCGGTGAGTGGGCCCGGGCGCTCGACCTGCTGGACGCGATCGGCGATCAGCGACGATGTGCCGCGGGACTCGAGCTGCGTGCCCGGGCCGCCTATGGAGCCGGTCGCTTCGAGGAGTGCGTCGTGGCCTGGGAGGAGCTCCACAACCAGTTCATCTCCCAGGGTGATGCTTCCGAAGCCGCACGGGCTGCAGCGATGCTCGCCATGTACCTCCTGATGGACAGCGGTCTGATGGCGCCGGTGCGCGGTTGGACCCGTCGCGCGGAACGACTCCTCGACGGCCGGGATGACGTGCCGGCGGGTGCTCTCATCGCGATGGTGACCGGTTACGAGCGATTCCTGTGCGGAGACATGGCGGCGGCTCGCGAGCACGCGTCGCGGGCGATCGAGCTCGGCGAGCGCCTCGGAGTGCAACCGGCGGTGGTGATCGCACGGGTCGCGATCGCCCGCATCACCATCCTCGAAGGCGATCTCGAGGTGGGCCTGGAGATGCTCGACGAGCTGGGCGCGCTGCTCATGGGTGGAAGCGTCGACGCCCTCACGACGGGGATGATGCTCTGCGAGCTGGTCTGCGCGGTGCAGGGTCTCGGGATGCACGACCGCGCCGCTGAGTGGACACAGGCGATGGATCGTTGGCGCCCCGGCCATGCCTTCGGCGGGATCAACGGGCGGTGCCGTGTGCACCGCGCGGAGATGCTGCGTATGAGCGGACCATGTGAGCTGGCGGAGGCGGAGGCACTCGGAGCGTGTGACGAGCTGCGTCCGTGGATGCGCCGCGAGTTCGGTTGGCCTCTCACCGAGCTCGGCAACATCCGGCTTCGCCGTGGTGACCTGGATGGAGCCGAGGAGGCATTCCGTGCCGCGCATGACCATGCCTGGTTTCCACAACCCGGTCTCGCGCGGGCGTTGGCGGCGCGTGGACAGATCCAAGCGGCCGCCGAGCTGATCGCGGATGCGATCTCGAATCCCGTGCGGATCCCCTCCAAGGAACGGCCGCCGTTCGGGGACCTGTGCATCGCCCCGCTGCTCGAAGCGCAGGTCGAGATCGCAGTCACTGCCGGGGATCTTCTGACTGCGGGCGCCGCAAGCGAGCGCCTCCGCTCGATCGCCGCGGCCTACCCGCTGAGCGCGCACCTGGGTGCGTCAGCGGCGTTGGCCGGGGCTCGAACTTGTCTACTGCGCGGTGAGGCCGAGGAAGCGGCGCGCGCGTGTGGCGACGCCATCTCGACGTGGTGCGAGCTCGGCGCTCCGTACGAGGCAGCGGTGGCGCGCATGGTTCTCGCCGAGGCCCTCGAACGAGCCGGCCATCGTGCGGCGGCGGCACTGGAGCTCTCGACTGCGAAGGCTGCCTTCGAGGCCTACGGCGCGGTCCCTCCAGCGGAGGTCAGTACGGTGACGACCGGTGAAGTTGCCGTCGCTCGCGAGGTCGAGACGCTCGGAGTTCCGCTCGACGGGGGGCCTCTCCACGAAGGGGTTCGGTCTCGTGGACCCGCAGCCACGCGCGGTCCGGCGAAACCGCACAGCATCGGCGTGTTCCGTCGGGTGTCCGACACACGGTTGATCCGCTTCGCAGGGTCCGAGACGACGGTGCGCGACCTGAAGGGGTTCAGGTACCTGGAGCGGATGCTCGCTGATCCGGTCCGGGAGTTCCATGTGCTCGACCTCGTGACTGTGGAGGTGGGCGTGCTGCCCACCTCCGGTTCGATAGATCGGGAACCGATGACCACCGGCAATCACGGTCTGCCGGTCATCGACGACGAAGCCCGTCGGGCCTACAGGCGACGCTTGTCGGAGGTGGACGAGGACATCGAGGAGGCCCGACGGGCCAACGATCCTGCGCGCCTGGAGCTCGCCGAACGGGACCGCGACTTCCTGGTTGCCGAGCTGTCGCATGCGGTGGGACTCGGCGGCCGGTTCCGGTCCACCGGCAGCGACACGGAGAGGGCGCGGGGGAGTGTCACCCGGTGCATCCGCTACGCGCTTGTTCACTTGGACGAGCACCATCCCGCCCTGGCCGAGCACCTACGGGCAAGTGTCCAAACCGGCACCTACTGCTGCTACCGTCCTGACCCACTCGCAGTCATCGACTGGGAGATCTGAGCAACGCCGCCGGCTCGACACCTGCTCCGAGCGTTGCGTCGGGGGCGGGGGGCCTAGGGTTTGGCGGCGGTGGACGCTATGAGAGACGCAGTCAGAACGCGCGGACGGGGGAAGACATCGTGAGACACAAGCCGACCACGGTGCCCGATCGGCTCGGCGCCCTGCGCGGGTTGCTGCGGATCAGCGACGAGGACTTCGAGGCCTACATGGGCTCCTACGGGGAGCTGTTCGAGGACTCACCGGAGAACACCCTGGCCGACTACGAGGCCGGGATTCCGCTGCGCGGCTACCCCCAGGGCAGCAGCGAGGAGCTCCAGTCGCTCTACAAGGTCATCCACCTTCTCTGCACCCTCGGTTCGGTCGAGAAGATGTACATGCCGCCGGTGATCGACCCGAAGCGGTCGGTGCTCGACAACCAGGTCCTCTTCGAGCGGATCGTGGCCGATGACCTGGAGGTCGGTTCTGGTGACAGGGTGCTCGATCTCGGATGCGGGTGTGGTGCGATCGCCGAGCACATCGCCGAGCTGACCGGGGCGCGCGTGTTCGGCATCAACCTGGATGCCTCCCAGATCGCAAAGGCCCACCGCAACCCCGACCTGATCGCCGCTGACTTCACCGTCGGTGACTTCAACAAGCCGCTCGACTTCGACGACGCGAGCTTCGACGCGGTGTACGCGATCCAACCGATGACCTATGTCAGCGACCACTCGTTCACCTTCGACGAGGTGTACCGGGTGCTCAAACCGGGCGGCCGGTTCGTGATCAACGACGTCGCGGCACTCGATGCCTATGACCGAGATGACGAACACCAGCGCACCCTGGTCCAGCACACTCGTGAGCTGACCGTGTTCGGCGGTTTCTGGTACTACCGGTACTGGGAGGACGCCTACCGCGACGCCGGCTTCGAGCTCCTGTCGTCGGTGGGTCGCCCGGCTGTCGAGATGATCCGCAAGGAGGTGGCCCTGTTCGACAGGTACGAGGCCGTGTTCAACCTGCTCGTGCGGATCCACCTGATCCCCACCAGGACCAACGCCCTGCTCCAGCGCCTGAACAAGAACACCCGCTCCTACATACGCGCCGAGGAGGTGGAGCTGCTATCCCTCAACTGGCACTGCGTGGGCCGCAAGCCGGGCTGACTGCTCCTGTGAACCGGATCCGCGGTCGCTGGGCGCCGGACCTGATGTGCTGATGCGGTGATGTTATGATGCAGTGATGCGCACTACCATCGATCTGCCGACGGAGATCCACGATCTCGCCCGGGAGCTGGCCCACCAACAGAACAAGTCGATGAGCACTGTCGTGACCGAGTTGATCCGCGCGGGTCTGGATTCCTCCACCTATCGACCCGCCCCGCAGCACGCTTCGAGAGCGATGCCCACGATCTCTGTGGGAAGGACTGTGAGCGCCGATGACGTGAGGTCCCTCGAGGACGAGCTGTGACCGAGTTTCTCGGCGACGGCAACCTGTTGGTGGCGCTCACCGTGAGCGACCACATCCATCACGAGGCTGCCCACCGGTGGTTCGATGCCGAGCCACGGATCCTGGCCACCTGTCCGATCACCCAGGGAACGTTGCTGCGTTTTCTCATCCGAGAGGGTGTGCCCGCCGCTGCCGCGGTAGCAGTCCTCTCATCACTGGCCGAAGGGGACTGGCACCGGTTCTGGCCCGATTCGATTCCTTTCGGATCGCAGATGCTGCGGGGAGTGATCGGCCACCGCCAGGTGACCGACGCATACCTCGTCGCGCTCGCCGGCGAGCATGGGGCCAAGCTCGCGACCTTCGACCGGGGTCTCGCCGCGCTCCACGGCGAAGTGGTGACCCTGGTGGACACCTGAGCTCCGGACACAATGCGCTGTCACGGATCGTGCGGGAGTGCGCAGCGGTCTAGGTTGCAACCGTGACGCGCAGGCAACGGCTCCACCCGAACCCGAAGCGATGAACCTGTCGCTGGTCGCGGCGTCCGCGCTGTTGCTGCTGGGGCTCTTCGCAGGTTGGCTCGGTGCGGTGATCGGGATCGGTGGCGGTGTGATCATCGTGCCGATCCTCGTGCTGGGCTTCGGGTTCGACATCAGGGTGGCGGTCGCGACCTCGCTGGTGGCGGTGATCGCCACCTCCACCGCGGCGGGGAGCGCCTACGTCGGTCGTGGTCTCGCGAACATGCGCCTCGGCATGACCCTCGAGGTGGCCACCACGATCGGGGGCATCACCGGTGGCCTGGTGGCGGTGCTGATATCGCCGTCGGTTCTCTCGGGGATCTTCGCGGTGGTCATGACCCTCACCGCTTTGGCGGTGGCCCGGAACCGATCCGAACCCGACGAGTACCCACCGCACCACGAGGTGCCCGAGATGGCGACCGCCGGGTCCCGCGATACCCGCCTGGAGGTGACCGAGGCGGGTTGGGAGGAGCCGGGAGCGCTCGCCGGGGCCTACTACGACGAACACCGCGGCGCGCTGGTCGGCTACCGGGCTCAGCGCCTCGGTGTCGGCGTCGGGGTGTCGCTCGTGGCCGGCACCATCTCGGGGATGCTCGGGGTGGGTGGCGGTTTCATCAAGGTGCCGGCGATGACCGAGGGGATGAAGGTACCGATCAAGGTCGCGGCCGCCACGTCGAACTTCATGATCGGCGTCACTGCGGTGGCCAGCCTGTTCGTGTACTTCGCCCGGGGTTACATGAGGCCCTACGCGGCGGTGCCGGTGGCACTCGGTGTCGTGTGCGGCGCGACGCTCGGAGCGATGACATCGTCGAAGGTGTCGCCGGTGGTGCTGCGCCGGCTGCTGGTCGCGGTGCTGTTGTTCGTGGCCCTGCAGATGATGCTCGACGCGTTCGGGGTCGACCTTGGCCGTTGACCCCCGCTCGATGCCGATCTCGGAACGCGACGAGGTCCACCGCGTGCAGCACGTGGTGCAGGTGCTGTTGCGCTCGGGTCTCGCGGTTGCGGTCGTGTTGATGGCGGCCGGGTTGTCGTTGAAGGTCATCTCGGGTTCGCGCCAGGCGGTCGGCACCAAGCTGTTCTCGATCGGGTCGGGCGTCTCGGGCGCTGACACCGTGATGGCGCTCGGGGTGCTCGTGCTCGCGGCGACCCCAGCGGTGCGGGTCGTCGCACTGGTTGTGCTGTGGACCCGCGAGCGCGACTGGCGCTTCGTCGGAGTCGCATCCGCGGTGGTGGTGACCCTCGGCGCGGCGGTCGTGCTCGGTCACGGTTGAGCAACCGCCACCGACCGGCATGGCCGTCAGGTTCGGTCTCCGTGTCCGGTACACCGGCATGTGCATGTGTGCGGTACACCTGTATGTGTATGAAGGTGTATCCTGGTGGAAGTGACGCGGACGAACATCGACATCGATGATGAGTTGATCGGCCGGGTGATGAGCTCGTTCGGGCTGCGCTCGAAGCGCGAGGCCGTGCAATTCGCGCTCGAACGCTTGATGGGAGGGGATCCGATGGAACTGCGCGAACAGCTCGACATGGAGGGCATCGGCTGGGAGGGCGATCTCGACGAGATGCGTTCGGATCGCTTCGTCGGCTGGCACCGGGATGCTCCTCGCTGACACCTCGGCTTGGATCGAATACCTGAAGGGAACCGGATCGCCTGCGGCAGGACGGCTCCGCGAAGGTATCGTTCGCCGGGAGGTGGTCGTGATCGACCCGGTCGTCCTCGAGGTGATGGCCGGTGCGCGACGTGACGCTGTCAGGTCCACTCTGAGGTTGCTCGACGCCCAGCACTTCGAGCCGCTCGTGCCACGTCTCGACTGGTTGGACGCAGCGAGGATCTACCGGGAGCTGAGGACACTCGGCGTCACGATCCGCTCACTGGTCGATGTGCTGATCTCGGCTGCCTCGATCCGCTTGGAGCTGCCGGTGTTGCACCACGACCGTGACTTCGATCGGATCGCCGGGCACACGAGGCTCGAGGTGGTCGGTTGAACCGCAGGATCCGCCCCACGGCGCGGATCGATCCTCAGGACCCCTTTGGTTATGGTGATCGGGATGCGAGCGTATGTGCGCACAGGTCCGAACGACCAGGTGGTGGAGCTCACCGACGTGCCGGCGCCCGAACCCGGTGCCGGCGAGGCGATCATCGACGTGAAGGCCTTCGGGGTCGGCATCCACGACCGGTACTTCATCCCGCCGGACGGACCGTTCCCCTACGCGATCGGCAGCGAGGGCGCCGGGGTGGTCACTGCGGTGGATGACGCGGTGTGCGACCTCGATGTCGGTGACAGGGTGATGGCGTCGGTCATCATGTCGCCCAAGGGCGGCACCTGGGCGGAGTACGTGGCGGTCGACCAGAGCCGGGTGACCCCGATACCCGACGCTCTCGGTTTCGATGTCGGGGGTGCGTTTCCCGTCGCCGGTGGCACCGCGGTCAACTGCATGCACGCCCTGGCGCTGCGCCCCGGTGAGACCCTCTTCGTCGCCGGGGCATCCGGAGCGATCGGCACCCTGGTGGTGCAACTGGCTGAGAAGCTCGGCGCGCTCGTCGCCGGTTCGGCTTCGCAGGCGAACCACGAATACCTGAGTTCACTCGGAGCCGACCTGGCGGTCGACTACCGGGACGCGACCTGGCCCGAAGCGGTCCGTGACTGGTCCGGAGGCGGGGTCGATGCGGCGCTTGCGATCCAGCCCGGCACCCCGGCGCCCAGCCGGGACGTCGTGCGTGACGGCGGGCGGGTCGTCACCGTTTCGGGAGATCCGTGTGCCCCGGCCAGGGGGATCACCGTCGAGCAGTTCGAGCACCGACCGGATGCTGGCAAGGACATGACCGATCTGATCGATCGGATCATCGACGGTGACGTCCGGTTCGTCCTGGAGCACGCCTACGCGTTCGAGGATGCTCTCAGCGCGCTCGAGAAGACCGAGACCCGCCACGCGCGGGGCAAGCTGGTCGTCAGGGGAGCGAACGCAGCCTGAGCGGCGCGGCTCACTCGCTCGGTTTCACACGCAGGCCGCGCCGCAGCCGGTCCCGCCAACCCTCGCTGAGCTCCGCGAGGCGGTCCTGGGCAGTTGCGTCACCGATGAGCACGAGGTCGGTGCGTGCATCGAGCACGACGTCGCCGGCGGGGTTGCCGATGAGCTCGCCGTCACGCTGGATCGCGACGACGTTGCATCCGGTCTCGGTGCGTATGTGGCTCTCGGCGAGGGTCTTGTCGCGCATCGGCGGGGGCACCTCGGAGCGGAACACATCGAGGCCCTCCGCGACCACGAGGGTGTCGTTGCCCCGGAAGTGGTTCCACATGACCGCTGCTCCGGTGGTGGCGTAGGAGAGCACATCATCAGCGCCCGCGCGGTACAGCGTCGAGACGTTGCGGTCGAGGTTCGAGCGCGCCACGATGCGGATGTCGGGACGCAGCCTGCGGCAATAGAGAGCCAGGTAGATGTTCACGTCGTCGTCGTGGGTCGTGATCAACACCCCGGTGGCGGTGCGGATCCCGGCGGTCTCGAGCACCTCGATGTCAGCGGCATCCCCCACCACGTAGCGGTCGTCGTCGCCCGGAACCCTTGCGGGGTCGACCTCCACGATCCGGTGGGCGGTTCCGGCCTCGCGGAACGCTCGGCCCGCTGCCCGCCCCACCCGTCCGCCGCCGATGACCAGCACCGCGCCGCTGGGATCCGTGGTCGTCCCGTAGCAGCGGTCATAGGCATCGAGCTGCTCGCGCGAACCGGCGAGGATCAGCACCGAGGACTCACCGAGGCGGGTTCCGGCCACCGCGATCATGAACACTCCCTGGTCCCACACGCCGATGGCCGACACCCCAAGGCTTGAGCGGAGCTGAGTGTCGCCGAGCAGCTGACCGGCGAGGGGGGTTCCCGCGACCCGGGCCTCGGCGATCAGCACGCCTGCGAAGCGCCCGATCACGTGACTACGTCCGTCGGGCAGCAGAGCCCGCTCGGCCATCGCGGAACCGAGGAGCTCCCCGAGGCGGATCACCTCGTCGGCGCCGGCGAGCTGCAGTATGTCCACCGACGCCTCGCTCGACGCGGTGGCCACCACCGGCACCCGCGCGGAGGTCTCCCTGGCGGTGAAGATGATGTTGGCATTCGTGGTGTCGGGCCAGGTGGCGGGTAGAAGCGCCGCAGCGTCGAGACGCGCCGCGCGGTAGGTCTCGGGGTCATCGGTGTTGCCGACCATCACCCGGTAGCCCTCGTCGTGGAGTCGCAGGGCTTCGGCGAGCTCGCCGACAAGCACCACGTAACCGACGTCGGCCTGTTGGGCCCGCCGGATCAACGCTTCCTCGATGGGTCCCAGGCGGGTGAGAACGAGGTGGTCCTCGGTTCCCTCCGGCAGTGCCCGGGGTGCGCGGGTGGCGTCGCGCTTCGACATCCAGGGGATGAACACGAACTGGATGAAGGTGAAGGGCAACAGGATCAACAGGAACGCGGTGCCGGTCAACAGCACAACCACCGAGAACACCCGTCCGAGATCCGAGGTGAAGGTGATGTCGCCGAAGCCGAGGGTGGTCATCGTGACCAGGGTCCAGTAGAAGCCCGTCGCCCAGCTGTGGGCCTGGCCCTCGTAGTCCATGATCTCGTGGAAGATCACCGTGAACGCGACGACGAGAACCACGAAGACCGACAACAGGATCGCGACCATCCGCAGGTCGCGGCGGCGCAACGGTCCCGCCAGGTAGCTGAGCACGAAGGCGAGGCTCTTCATCGACGCTCAGGTGGTGAGCACGAGGTTCCCGAATTGATCGCCGTGCGCCATGCGCTCGAAGGCGGTTCTCGCGTCCGTGAGCGCAAAGGTCCCGTCGACCACGGGGGCGATGCCAGTCGTCTCGCACAGCGAGCAGAGCCGCTCCAGCTCGCCGCGGGTTCCCATCGTGGAGCCGACCACCCGTAGCTGCAGGAAGAACACCCGGGTGAGGTCGGCCGCCGGGTTCGGGCCGCTGGTCGCCCCGCTCACGACCACGGTGCCACCGGGTCGCGTCGAGCGCAGCGAGTGCTCCCAGGTCGCCTCGCCCACGGTCTCCATCACGGCGTCGACCTTGCCGGGCAGGCGTTCGCCCGAACCGAAGACCCGATCGGCACCCAGCTCCAGCGCCCGCTCACGCTTGGATTCCGAGCGCGACGTCACCCACATCCGGTAGCCGGCCGCCCTCCCGAGTTGGACCAGGGCTGTTGAGACGCCGCCGCCGGCACCCTGCACGAGGATCGTCGAACCCGGCGCTGCGCCCGAGTTGGTGAACAGCATCCGGTATGCGGTCAGCCATGCGGTGGGAAGACATGCCGCCTCCTCGAACGACAGCGATGCGGGTTTGGCCACGAGGTTGCCCGCCGGAACGCTGACCTTCTCGGCCATGGTTCCGTCGTGGAGTTCCGACAGCAGGCTGCGACGGGGATCCAGCGTCTCGTCGCCGGTCCATCCCGGTGACGCGATCACCGAGTGCACGATCACCTCGTTGCCGTCGGGATCGATGCCCGTGGCGTCGCAGCCGAGGATCATCGGTAGGCGGTCCTCGCCGAGGCCGACCCCGCGCAGGCTCCACAGGTCGTGGTGGTTGAGAGATGCGGCACGGACCTCGACGGTCGTCCACCCCTCGCGCCCAGCCGGGTCCGGTCGCTCGCCGATGTTGAGACCCGCGAGCGGATCGTCGGCGTTGATTGCTGTGGCTGTCACGGCGAGCATCGCGGTACCTCGTTCATCTGGTAGCTGGGGTCCGGAGATCGGTCGGCGACCGGTTCATCTCGGGGCACCATTGGTAGCGCAGATCCAGCGGGCCAGCTCGTCGAGCGAGACCGAGACGGCCATGGAGTCGCGTCGTCGGAGCCAGTCGAGGTTGCGACGCTGCAGCTCGTCGGAGGGATCGAAGCGGTTGAGGAACACCAGCGGCTGCATCGGGGCGAGCCCGTCGACCGCGCCACGCACCGCGTCGATGGCCCCCAGAGCGGCGTCCGCGACGACCACGACCACGTCGGCTCGCAGGGCCCCGGCGAGGTCCCCGCTGTGGCCGTCGGAGCCGAGCGGGGAACGAACGCCTCCCACCGTCTCGACGAGGCCGACGTGCGGTGACGACCAACCGAGCCCGGAGACGATCTCCGCGATGGAGGGCACAGCCCTTCCCAGCACTTCGCCGGCAATCGGTGGCGCCATAGCGACCGGGTAGGTGAGCTCGTCGCCGCACACCGCCACGGGATCCTCACCACTGGCGGCCGCGAGCACCTCGGCGTCGGTCGGTTCGCCCGATCCCGGGTCGTGGGACTGAAGCGGCTTCCGGACCTCGACCCGCAGCCCGCGGCTGCGCAGCAGTTCGATCAGCTGCGTGCTCACCCAGGTCTTGCCCACCTCGGTCCGGGTCCCGGCCACGACGACGAGACGCTCGGGCCGGCCCCGGTCGGCTCCGGCGCGTGAGGGATCGACCGGGTGCTGTGGATCAGGCACCGCAGAGCTCCAACTCATCGAGCACGGCGAGCCCCTCGACCAACTCGTCGATCATGGTGTCGGTGTGCGAAGCCGAGAGGGCGACCCGCAGCCGGGAGGTCCCCGGGGGGACCGTGGGTGGTCTGATCGCCGGGATCAACAGACCTCGTTCGGCGAGCAGCGACGACGCACGCACCGCGTCGTGCTCCTCACCGATCACCACCGGGATGATCGGTGAGGGATGACCCGGTCGCACCCGATCGACCGCGGACCGAAGCCTGCCGATGAGCGCCGCACCCTCGGAGCTCTCCACGACGGTGATGGCCGCTTGCGCAGCCGCCGCGTCCGACGG
Organism: uncultured Microthrixaceae bacterium; assembly: GCA_964454385.1. Lineage (GTDB taxonomy): Bacteria > Actinomycetota > Acidimicrobiia > Acidimicrobiales > Microtrichaceae > JAMLGJ01. The sequence goes on along the minus strand of CAYVYG010000062.1, from coordinate 581 downwards.
GCTCAGGGCGGTGCTGAACACGAAGCTGCGGGCCCGGTTCACCAGCAATTCCACGAGGCTCGACGCGCCGCAAACGGCTCCTCCCATCGCGCCGAGCGCCTTCGAGAGCGTCACGACCCGCAGCATCTCGAGACCGTCGATCTCGTCGAGCGCCCGGGTGTCGGGCCCGAGCACCGAGTGCGCCTCGTCGAGCACGAACAGCGCTCCATGTCGGGCGCAGACCCGCGCCAGCGCCTCCACCGGTGCCTCGTCGCCGTCCATCGAGAAGACCGCGTCGGTCACGACGACCGCCCTCGCGGTGGTGGCGGTTCGCAGAGCCGACTCGACGTGCTCCACGTCACTGTGCCGGCTCACGATCACCGGCGAACGCGAGAGCCGGCAACCGTCGATGATCGAGGCGTGGTTCAACTCATCGGAGACAACCGTGCAGTCGAGCCCACCCAGCGCGCCAAGCACCGCGGTGTTCGCGGCGTACCCGCTCGGGAACACCAACGCGGCCTCGGTCCCCTTCCAGCGCGCGAGCTGCGCCTCGAGGGCCTCGTGCACCGGCCGGGTGCCCACGACCAGGCGGCTCGCGGTCG